>NZ_WWIC01000254.1:0-2163 GCF_009872555.1 Streptomyces sp. SID5643 | reverse complement strand
CACACCCTCGGCGACCACCGCCACCGCATCCGGCGTCCGCACCACCTGCGCCCCGAACAACCCCGGCAACGTCGAAGGCTCCACCACGGTCCCGGTGTCGTTCCACTCCACCAACACACGACGACGCGCATCCTCGTCCAGCACCACCACCCGGCTCAGCGGCACGTCCGCACCGCCGGCCAGCGTCTCCTCCAGCGCGGACACCACACCCTCGGCGGCGATGCACACCAGCGCACCGAGCGCCCGTGGGTCCACAGGGGCCACCGCGTCCACCGACAGCGCCATCCGATCGCCGTGGTCGTTGACCGAGATCATCAGCGGGTAGTTGGTGCGCTCCCGGGAGAAGACCGGCCGGATGCCGCGCAGACCGTCGCGCCCGCGTTCCTCGGCCTCGCCTCGCGCCTCGGGGCCCGGTCCGGTGCTGTAGCGGTAGTTGAACAGGGCCGTGAACAGCGGTGTGTCACCCGGCACCCCGCTGGCTCGCTGCGCGAGGGCAAGCGGCGCGTGCTCGTGCTCCAGGAGCTCCGCCAGCTGAGCGCGCATCGCCCCCACGGCCGCCAGCACGCCCAGCTCGTCCGTACGCACCCGTACCGGCAGCGTGTTGATGTAGGGGCCCGGCACCCGGTCCGACCCAGCCCCGGCATTCATCCGGCCGAACAGCACGGTTCCGAAGACCACGTCGTCACGGCCGCTGACAGCGGCGAGAACGCGCGCCCACGCCACATGCAGCACCGTCGCAGGGCTGGCGCCCAGACGCCTGGCGACACCCCTCAGCCGTACGTCCAACTCCTGTGGGAAGGGCTGGACTTCGCGCACCAAGTCCACGCCCGCACCGCGCACGTCCGCGAGCCCGAACGGCGCGGTCGGCTCGGTCACATCTCCCAGCAGCTGCGCGAAGTACCGCTCGTGCTCGGACCGCTCGACCGCGCCACGTGCCTGCGCCACGAAGTTCCGGAACGGCAATGGCTCCGGCAACTCGTCGCCCCGCCCGGCGAGGATCGCGTTCACCTCCGCGAGCAGCACCTCGAGTGCCGTGTGGTCGCGCACCATGTGGTGCGCCCGTATCAGCGCCAGCCAGCCGTCACCCGTCGGCTGTGCCGCGTCCGGGATCGCCGCGACATGCACACTCATCAGCGGAGCCAGGCCCAGGTCCATGGACAGGCCGCCGACGGTGACCAGTTCCGCCACCGGGTCCGCGCTGCGTGCGTCCAGCACCACTTCCCGCACCGGCAGTGTGGCGCGGCGCCATACCACCTGCACCGGCTCCCGCAGGCCCTCCCAGACGATCGACGTGCGGTAGATGTCGTGCCGGTCCACCACCCGTTGAAGAGCGGAGAGGAAGGCATCAAGTCGGTCGCGTGAGTCGAACTCCACCACCGTCGGCATGACGTAGGCGTCCTCGCCGCCGCCCGCGAGCACGTGGTGGAACAGCAGTCCCTCCTGTAGCGGCGCCAGCGGATACACGTCCGCCACGTTCGCCGCGCCCCCCTCAACGGTGGCCACGATCCGCTCGACCTCGTCGTCCGAAAGGTCGATGAGCGGCAGCATCTCCGGGGTGATCTCGGCCGCGTCCGCAGGGATCAGGTTCTCCGGCACCACGACCTGCTCGGCGCCCGCCGACGCCGCCAGCCCCTCCACCGTCGGCGTCTCGAAGAGGGCCCGGACCGACACGGACACGCCTTGGGTGCGCAGCACCTCCACCAGCCGCACCACGAGCAGCGAGTGGCCGCCCAGTTCGAAGAAGTCGTCGTGGACGCCGACGCTGTCCAGACCCAGGACTTGGGCGAAGGCAGCGCACAGGATTTCCTCCCGTACGTTGGCGGGCCCTCGGCCGGCGCCCGCGATGCCTGCGAAGTCCGGGGCTGGGAGGGCCGCACGGTTCAGCTTGCCGTTCGCGGTCAGCGGCAGGGCGTCGAGCACGACGACCACCGACGGCACCATGTGCTCGGGCAAGCGACCGGTCGCGAACCGACGTACTTGTGCAGGGAGTTCGCTGTCGGCCGTGTCGGTCTCCACGGGGACGACGTAGGCGACCAGGCGGGTGTCGCCCGGCGTGTCCTCACGAGCGATCACAGCCGCCTGAGCGACCTGCGGGTGTGCGGTCAACACGGCCTGGACCTCACCGGGCTCAATCCGGAAGCCCCGGATCTTCACCTGGTCATC
>NZ_WWIC01000253.1:0-13018 GCF_009872555.1 Streptomyces sp. SID5643 | reverse complement strand
CTCCCGCCCCCACCCCCGTCACCTCGATCGTGATCCCCCTCCCCGCGTCACGGAACGTCTCCCCGGGCGTGAACGGCGCGTCCGACAGTTCCGCGTGGACGTTCGGCGCGCGTGTGCAGCCGCCGCTGTCGCGGCGGGAGTCGACGACGGTGACCGGGCCCATGCCCGTGTCCACCTCCGCGTCGACCCGGTAGACCAGGACGCCCGGGCGGCAGACCGCCTCGTCGTTGCCGGCGCGGGTGCGCAGTTCTACGGCGTAGCCGGTTCGGGCATCCAGGGGAACGAAGACCAGCTTGGAGCCGCCGGCGAGGGCCAGGGGCGTCAGGGTGTACTCCGTGGTGCCGGGGGAGGCCGCGCAGTGGACCTGGGCGGCGTCGAGCCAGCCGAGCTTCCATTTGTGCCAGCCGAGGAAGTCGTTGTTGGCCCCCCAGTCCTCGCTCATGATGTCCCAGTGGCCGACCGCGCCCCCGCCCTCCGCGGTGTACAGGTCGGGCAGGCCGAAGACGTGGCCGTTCTCGTGGGGGAGGACGCGGTAGCCGGTGCGGTCGTAGGAGCCGGAGCCGTCGTCCTGGCGGGAGTAGACGAAGGAGGCGTTGGCCACGGGTGTGCCGTCGGCCCTGGGTGCCTCCAGGTTGCCGGCGAAGGTGACGGACAGGACCGTGTCCAGGGCGGAGGGGCCGGCGTTCGGGGTGACCAGGACGTTCAGCAGGTCGTACGCGCGGAAGTCCACCTTCGGGTCGGCCGCGGCCACCAGGTCCTCGACCAGGGTCCGGTAACCGGGTTCGAACGGAGCCCCGCGCTCTATGCCGTACTCGCGGAACGACTTCGGCATCCGCAGCCAGCCGGGTATCGGGGTCTCGGGGCGGTAGTCGAGGCGGCCGTAGGAGCTGGTGCGGAACCAGTCGCGGGTCTTGGGGAAGAACTCGTGGAAGCGGTCCAGGGCGTCACCCTCGCCGGGGGCGTCGGAGAAGTCGATCATGAGGGTGAGGGCGCGGACGGTGCCGGTGGAGCGGGTGTAACCGGCTGAGGTGGGGATGCCCTCGGACATCTGGACCTCGCGGGCGCTGCGGATCATGCAGGGGCCGTGTGCGGAGGTGTGGGACAGGGTGATGGGGCCCGCTCCCGCCGTACTGGCGCCCGGGGCGAGTCGGCCCGTGCCCGCCGAGGTGCTGACCGTGAAGGTCAGGGCGGTCACGCAGGCCAGGGCGGCCAGTCGGCGCCTGGGTATCCGGTGGCCGGGCGGCCCGGTGCCGTCCATTGGCCCGCAGGGCGGCCGGTGGGGGCGCCGTGGCCGCGGCTGTATGCAAGGGATCTGCAAGGGACCTCCCGCGCCACGGCAGCCCCCGGTCTCCGGCTGCACCCTTGCGATCACCCTGCGTCGCGGGGTGACGGGGCGCGCGCTGGGAGAGACCGATCGTGGGTTTCCCGTCGGTAGGGACCGAGGGCCTTGTGAGCCAGGTCACAAGGAATTTCTGCGGGAGCGGGAAATACCGGGGACCTACTCCCCGTTTAGCCATGTGTCCGACCGAAACGGGGATGCAGTCCCCGGATCGCCCTCACTCACCAGGAGTGCATCGTGCAGACCGCCACCCCCGAAGCGCGCAAGGCGCCCCGGCCTCGCGCCGACGCCCTGCGCAACCGGGAGCGGATCGTCACCGCCGCCCGGGAGATGTTCGTCGAGCACGGCCCCGAGGTGCCGCTCGACGAGATCGCCCGCCGGGCGGGGGTCGGCAATGCCACGGTGTACCGCAACTTCCCGGACCGTGACGCGCTCGTCCGCGAGGTCGTCTGCTCCGTCATGGACCGTACGACCGCGGCCGCCGAAGCCGCGCTCGCCGAGACCGGTGACGCGTTCGAGGCGCTGGAGCGCTTCGTGCACGCCGCCGCCGACGAGCGGATCAGCGCGCTGTGCCCGATGATCTCCAGCACGTTCGACCAGCACCATCCGGATCTTGAGGCCGCGCGCGAACGGGTCGAGCGGCAGGTCGCGGAGGTCATGGACCGCGCCAGGTCGGCCGGGCAGCTCCGGTCCGACGTGGACGTGGGGGACGTCATGATCGCCGTGGCCCAGCTCAGCCGGCCCCCGGCCGGCACGGACTGCTTCCGGGCCGACCGCTTCGTCCACCGTCATCTCCAGCTGTTCCTGGACGGGCTGCGGGCTCCCGCCCGCTCCGCCCTCCCGGGCACGGCCGTGACTCTGGAGGACCTGCGCCGGCCCTGACCAATCCGTTCAGCCCGAGTCGAACCAGACCTGTCCGTCGAGCTCCATCCGTTTTCGTCCGACCGCTTCGCCGATGAGTTTCAGGCCGCCCCACCCGTCTGAACCCTGAACGACAGCCAATGGCAGCCGACGACAGCCAGCGGCAGCCCCCACGGTCGTCCCGTAGGCGAGTCGTAACGTTGCGTCACCCATTTTCGCCACAAAGTCCCGATTTTCCGTCACGAAGTCCCGAAGTGGGTATCCCCATGTCTGAAACAGCCTCGAAGACCCTCGGCACACCGGCCAGAGAACCGGACGCCGGCCGCTGGAAAGCGCTCGTCTTCATCGCGCTCGCCCAGCTGATGGTCGTCCTGGACGCCACCATCGTGAACATCGCCCTGCCCTCCGCCCAGCAGGACCTGGGCATCTCCGACGGCAACCGGCAGTGGGTCGTCACGGCCTACGCCCTCGCCTTCGGCGGTCTGCTCCTGTTCGGCGGCCGGATAGCCGACCTGTGGGGCCGCAAGAAGGCCTTCGTCGTCGGTCTGGGCGGTTTCGCCGCGGCCTCCGCGCTCGGCGGCGCGGCCACCAACGAGGCGATGATGTTCGGCGCCCGCGCCCTCCAGGGCGTCTTCGGTGCCCTGCTCGCGCCCGCCGCGCTCTCCCTGCTCGCGGTGATGTTCACCGACGCCAAGGAGCGCGCCAAGGCGTTCGGCATCTACGGCGCGATCGCCGGTGGCGGCGGCGCGGTCGGCCTGATCCTCGGCGGTTTCCTCACCGAGTACCTGGACTGGCGCTGGACGTTCTTCGTGAACATCCCGTTCGCTGTCGTCGCCGCGGCCGGTGCCTACTTCGTCATCCGTGAGCCGGAGGGCGGCCGCAACCGTTCGCCGCTCGACATCCCCGGCGTGCTGCTGTCCACCTTCGGCCTGGTCGCCCTGGTCTACGGCTTCACCCGCGCCGAGTCCGACGGCTGGAGCGACACCGTGACCGTCGCCATGTTCGTCGCCTCGGCCGTGCTGCTCGCTGCCTTCGTGTTCGTCGAGTCCAAGGTCAAGGCCCCGCTGCTGCCGCTGCGCGTGGTCACCGAGCGCAACCGCGGCGGGATCTACCTGTCCCTCGGTCTCGCGATCATCGCGATGTTCGGCCTGTTCCTCTTCCTGACCTACTACCTGCAGATCGTGAAGGGCTACTCGCCGGTCAAGACCGGCTTCGCCTTCCTGCCGATGATCGCGGGCATGATCGCCGGTTCCACCCAGATCGGCACCCGTCTGATGACCCGGGTCGCGCCGCGCCTGCTGATGGGGCCCGGCTTCCTGGTCGCCGCGCTCGGCATGCTGCTGCTGACCCAGCTGGAGATCGGTTCCTCGTACGCCGCCCTGCTGCTGCCGGCGATGCTGCTGCTCGGTCTCGGCATGGGTACGGCGTTCATGCCGGCCATGTCGCTGGCCACCCAGGGCGTCGAGCCACGGGACTCCGGCGTCGCCTCCGCGATGGTCAACACCTCGCAGCAGGTGGGCGGCGCGATCGGCACGGCCCTGCTGAACACCATCGCCGCCTCGGCGACGACGGCGTACGTCGCCGACCACATTGCCGGGGCGACCAGCCGGTCCCAGCAGCAACTGGTCCAGCTGGAGGCCATGGTGCAGGGCTACACCAGCGCCATCTGGTTCGCCGTCGGCATCCTCGTGGTGGCCGCCGCGATCGCCCTGACCTTCGTCAACGCCGGCCGCCCGGGCGGTACGACGGAGGCGTCCTCCGGCCAGGACGCGGCGGACGAGGTGCAGATCCCGGTCGTCGCCCACTGACGCCCGCGCACCGCATCCCTTCGGGCCATCCGCAGGGCGGGGAAGGGGACGCCCCGCACCTGCGGAATCCAGGACCTGCCCGGCTCCCGCGTCAGCGGAGCCAGGGCAGGTCCGCACCCGCTTCGGCCGGCTGAAGTCCCTCGGCGACGATCCGCATGATCTCGCCGAGGGACTTCTGCTGTTGCGGGGTGAGCCGGTCGAAGACCGCCTGGCGGACGGCCTCCACATGGCCCGGCGCGGTCTGCCGCAGCACGTCGTGGCCCTCGTCCGTGAGGACGGCGAACTGGCCCCGCTTGTCGTCGGGGCAGTCCTCCCGGCGCACCCAGCCGTTCTTCTCCAGTCGCGCGATGGCGTGCGAGAGCCGGGACCGGGTGATCTTGGCCAGCATCGCGAGCTCGGTCATCCGCAGCCGCCGCCGCGGCGCCTCGGCCAGCTTGACCAGCAGGCCGTAGTAGACGTGCGGCATGCCCGCGTCGCGCTGCAACTGACGGTCGAGATGGTCGTCGAGGAGGGTGACGCCCTCCATGAACGATCGCCAGACGTGCTGCTCCTCGTCGGTGAGCCAGCGCGGTTCCTGGGGCGCCTGGGAGGAGCCCGGTGCGGGTGCGGATGCGGGTGCCTTCATGCGTTCCACTGTACGTGGCTCCTCCTTGAACTTTAAACAAATGGTCCGTACAGTTTTGTTAGGGAACCACGTTTTGGAAGGAGCCGCAGCATGTCCGCCGCCACCCAGGAGCGCATGCCCGCTCTGTACCTCAGTCACGGCGCCCCGCCCCTGGCGGACGACCCGGTCTGGCCCGGCGAGCTGGCCGCCTGGTCCGCCGGACTGCCGCGCCCCAAGGCGATCCTGATCGTCTCCGCCCACTGGGAGGAGGCCCCGCTCGCCCTCGGCGCCACCGAGACCGTCCCGCTCGTCTACGACTTCTGGGGCTTCCCTGAGCACTACTACCGGGTGACGTACGAGGCTCCCGGCGCACCGGAGCTCGCCGAGTCGGTACGGAAGCTGCTGCGCGCCCCCGGCACGCCCGTCCAGGACGTCCCCGACCGCGGCCTCGACCACGGCGCGTACGTCCCGCTGGTGGAGATGTACCCGGAGGCCGACCTCCCGGTGCTCCAGGTGTCCATGCCGACGCTCGACCCGGTCCGGCTCATGGAGATCGGCCGCAGGCTCGCCCCGCTGCGGGACGAGGGCGTGCTCATCGTCGGTTCGGGCTTCTTCACCCACAACCTGGCCGCGCTGCGGCAGGGCGGCATCCCCGCCTGGTCGGCGGAGTTCGACGACTGGGGCCGGCGGGCGCTGGAGGCGCGGGACGTGGACGCCCTGCTCGACTTCACCCGCAAGTCCCCCGCGGGACAGCTGGCGCACCCGCGCACCGAGCACTTCGCCCCGCTCTTCGTGACGATGGGCGCGGCCGACGCGACGGGCGAGCTGGACGCACAGAAGTCCGTGATCGACGGGTTCTGGCTGGGACTGGCGAAGCGGTCGGTGCAGTTCGGCTGAAACGGGCCTCTTGCGGGCGCGCCCGCGGGGTGCCCCTGTCGCGGCGGCTGACCTGCCCGCGGGGCGTTCCTACAGCGGCTTCTCGTACCAGGCCACGTCCCAGTACCGGCCGAACTTGCGGCCCACCTCCCGGTACGTGCCGACGTGCCGGAAGCCGAGGCGTTCGTGCAGCCGGGCCGACGCCTCGTTCGGCAGGGCGATGCCCGCGTAGGCGCGGTGCAGGTCCTCACCCGCCAGGGCCTCGAAGAGAGCCGTGTAGAGGAGTGTGCCGATGCCGCGCCGGCCGGCGTCCGGAGCGACGTACACGGTCGTCTCGACCGAGGTGGCATAGGCGGGCTTCGTTCGGAAAGGGCTCGATGTGGAGTAGCCCAGAATCTCCTGGGGGTCCGCCGTCGTGGCAACCATCAGGCGGTGCGGCCCGTCTTCAGGGTGGGAGAGCAGCCAAGGGCGGCGCTCCTCCGGAGTGAAAACCGCGGTATCGAATGTGATCGCTGTCTCACGAACATAGTGGTTGTAGAGGGCCGTGAGGGCTTCGAGGTCGCTCTCGACTCCCGGCCTGACCTGCGCCTCTGTACGCTCCGACAGCATCGCGCCTCCCTGCGTGGCCGGACAGGGTACTGCATGATCAGAAAAATCGGGGGCCGGGTTGGGAATTCTGTCCTGATTCCAGTCGTTGTTTCCATCGGATGCAGGGCACCCGAGGAGAGTCCGGAGAGTCCCGGAAGACGGAGTCCAGCGTCCGAAGGACCACCCGCTGACCTCACCATCGCAAGGGAGCTCGCATGGCAACCCGTGCCGTCGCCCGTCGTCAGTCCGCCACCGGCGAGACGGCCGACGCGGCAAGCAGTGTTCGCGCCCATGGCGGCGAGATCGCCGACCGCGACCTGGTCGGCATGTACCTCGACGAGATAGCGCGCACACCGCTGCTCGACGCCGCCAAGGAGGTCGAGCTGTCACAGATCATCGAAGCGGGTGTGTTCGCACAGCAGATCCTCGACGGCCTGGAGGAGAACAAGGCCGGGGCCTCGCCCGAGGAGCTGCGGGCCCTGGTCGACGCGAGCGAGCGCGCCAAGGACGTCTTCATCCGCTCCAACCTGCGCCTGGTCGTCGCGGTCGCCCGCCGCTACCCCCGCAGTGGCCTGCCGCTGCTCGACCTGATCCAGGAGGGCAACGCCGGCCTGGTGCGCGCGGTCGAGAAGTTCGACTACCGCAAGGGCTTCAAGTTCTCCACGTACGCCACGTGGTGGATCCGCCAGGCCATCACCCGGTCGATAGCCGACCAGTCCCGTACGATCCGCCTGCCCGTCCACCTCGTGGAGGAGCTCGGCCGGATCCGCCGTGTGCAGCGCGAGTTCAACCGCGAGCACGGCCGGGACCCGGAGCCCGCGGAGATCGCAGCCGAGCTCGGCTCCAACCCGGAGCGCGTCACCGACGTCCTGGACTGGGCCCGCGACCCGGTCTCGCTGAACATGTCGGTGGACGACGAGGGCGAGACCCAGTTCGGCGACCTCCTGGAGGACACCTCCGCGGTGTCGCCCGAGCAGTCGGTCCTCACCCTGCTGCGCAGCGAGGAGCTCGACGACCTGATCGGCCGTCTCGACCAGCGCACGGCCTCGATCATCAAGATGCGCTACGGCATCGAGGACGGCCGGGAGCGCACGCTGACCGAGGTCGGCAAGGAGCACGGCCTGACCCGCGAGCGCATCCGCCAGATCGAGAAGCACGCCTTGCTGGAGCTGAAGAAGCTGGCCCGCAGCACCGGGTTCGACGCGGCGGCGTGACGCCCGGCCCGCGCAGCCGGGCAACTCGGCTTCGCCGGGCGGCGCGAGACCGGCAAAGCAACTCGGCTTCGCCGGGCGGCGCGAGACCGGCAAAGCAACTCGGCTTCGCCGGGCGGCGCGAGACCGGTGAAGCGCGGTGGGCGTCCGGGCGTACGACCCGCTCCCACGGCCAGTGGGTGACGGACCGTGTACGCCCGGGGAGCACCGCGTACGCCGGGTGGCGAAAGACCGCGCAAACATGGCGTTGTAACGCTGCTTCAATCCGCGGACTCAGGGAACAAGACTTCTGGGTCCACCAGTTCGGACCCGGGTCGCACCCCCGACCCTCGACAGCCACGTCCCGTCGCACTCCCCCCGGCGCCGGGACTTTCCCCGAAGCCGGGCTTCGGCGTCCCTCCCCCCGGACGTCGGGGCCCGGCTTTCTTGCTGGAGGGCGGGCCACCCCGTACCTGAACCACGGGGTGGCCCGCCAGATGGCAGATTGTGTCACATGGGCATAGCCTGCCGGGCGTGAGCAGCACCACCCCGACCCCGCCTTCGCCTCCTTCGCTGACCGAGCGGCGCAAGGCCGAGACACGTATGGAGATCGCCCGGGCGGCGGCCGGCCTCTTCGTACGGCACGGCCTGCGCGCCACCCGCGCGGAGGACATCGCCCAGGCCGCGGGTATCGCCCCGCGCACCTTCTACCGGTACTTCGCCACCAAGGAGGAGGCCGTCGCCCCGCTCTACGCGGCCGGCGCCCAGCGCTGGGTGGAGGCAGTGCGTGCCGCTCCGGCCGACGCCGGGGTCCCGAGGGCCCTGGAGCTGGGTGTGCGCCACACCCTCACCCCGGGCGTCGGCGTCTCGGCGTCGTCCTGGGAGTGGGTCCGCACGCTGCTGCGCCTGGCCGAGGCGACCCCGTCCCTGCGCAGGGTGTGGGCGGAGGTGTGCCAGGCGTCCGAGCGGCTGCTGGGGGAGGTGCTGGCGGAACGGGTGACACGAGCAGGCACCCCGGGGACGTCCGGCGCGACCGGGGTGCCCGGGGGCGGCGACAACGTTGCCGCGGGGGAGTCACCCGGGATCACCCCCGAGCTGCGCTTCGCCGCCGCCGTGGCGAGCGCCGCCGTCCGTGCCGCGCTGGAGGCCTGGGCCGCGGGGGACGGGCCCGTCGAGGGGCCGGACGGCCCGGCGGAGCTCGCCCTGCGCAATCTCGCCGCCCTGCGGGACTTCCCGTGGACGGTGTGACGCGCCGGCTCACGCCCCGCCCGCGCTCCGTCCGCCTGCCGCCCTGCTCAAGCGCGCCCCCAACTCCCTGACGGCCGTCACGAGTTCCGCCGGCTCGTGCACCACGAAGTCGCACTCCAGCATCGCCAGCCGGAACGCCACCCACTGCACCGCGTCCCCGGCGGATCCCCGCAGCCGGCAGCTGCCGTCGTCCAACGGCTCGGGCGTGCCCAGCCAGTGGGGCACCCGGGCGGCGACGAAGTCGGCCGGTGCGGCGAACGTGACCTCGAAGTCGTAGGACTGCTGCTGCCGTTGCATCGAGCGCCGCAGGAACTCGGCCGCGCTCCCCGTGGGCAGTTCGCGCGGTGCGAACCGGGCGCCCGTGGCGAACGGCTCGCTGACCCGGTCGACGCGGAACGTGCGCCAGTCGTCCCGGTCGATGTCGTACGCCACGAGGTACCAGCGGCGACCCGTCGACACCAGCCGGTACGGCTCCGTGAGGCGCCGCGACTCGGTGCCGTCGGCGGCCCGGTAGGCGAACCGCAGCCGCTCGTGCCCGGCGATCGTCGAGGCCATGACGGTCAGCGTCTCGGGCGCGATGCTCGGCCCGTCCCCGCTGGTCAGTGGGGTGGTCGCGGCCTGGAGGGTGGTCACGCGGTGACGCAGCCGGCCCGGCAGGACCTGCTCCAGCTTGGCCAGCGCCCGCACCGATGCCTCGTCGAGGCCTTCCACGGCGTGCCCGGCCCCGGCGCGCAGCCCGACCGCGATGGCCACGGCCTCCTCGTCGTCGAGCACGAGCGGCGGCATGGCCTTGCCGGCGACCAGCCGGTAGCCGCCGTCGGCGCCCTTGGTCGCCTGCACGGGGTAGCCCAGCTCGCGCAGCCGGTCGATGTCCCGCCGGACCGTGCGGCGGGAGACCCCGAGCCGCTCGGAGAGCTCGCCGCCGGGCCATTCGCGGGGCGTCTGAAGGAGGGAGAGGAGGGTCAGCAGCCGGGCCGGAGTGTCCGTCGTCATACCCAAGAGGATGACGCACCACTAGGACACGATCTGACCTAATGGGGGTCTAACTTCGAACCATGAACTCCACCGACACCACCCTCGGCACGGCGGGCGGCGGGACCGACCGCCGGCGCTGGTTCGCCCTCGCGATCGTGATGACCGCGGCCTTCATGGACCTCGTCGACGTGACGATCGTCAATATCGCCATCCCCTCGATCCAGCGCGAGTCCGGCGCCTCCTTCAGCCAGATCCAGTGGATCACCGCCGGTTACGCCCTCGCCTTCGCCGCGGGCCTGATCACCGGCGGACGGCTCGGCGACATCCACGGGCGCAAGCGGATCTTCCTCGTCGGCATCGGCGGGTTCACGGTCGCCTCCGCGCTGTGCGGTCTGGCGGTGAACCCGGAGATGCTGGTCGCCTCGCGGTTCCTCCAGGGCGGCATGGCGGCGCTGATGGTGCCGCAGGTGCTGTCGATCGTGCACGCGACCTTCCCGGCGCACGAACGGGGCAAGGTCTTCGGACTGTTCGGCGCGGTCGTCGGCCTCGGGGCCGTGTCCGGTCCGCTGCTGGGCGCGCTGCTGACCGAGTGGAACCTCTTCGGCTGGGAGTGGCGTTCGATCTTCCTGATCAACCTGCCGGTGGGTGTCGCCGGTCTGATCCTCGGCAGCCGCTTCATCAGCGAGTCCAAGGCGCCGCGGGCCCTCAAGCTGGACCTGGTGGGTGTCGCGCTGGTGACGCTGGGCCTGCTGATGCTGCTCTACCCGCTCATCCGCGGCCGCGAGCTGGACTGGCCGGTGTGGGGGTACGTCTCGATGGCCGGGTCGCTGGTCGTCCTCGCGGCCCTGGTGGCGTACGAGAGGCGCAAGGCCGCGCGGGACGGCTCCCCGCTGGTCGAGCTGTCGCTGTTCAGGGTCAAGAGCTTCGCGGCCGGAATCGCCGTGCAGACCGTCTTCGGGGTCGCGCTCGGTGTGTTCTTCCTGGTGTGGACGCTGTACATGCAGTTCGGGCTGGGCTGGAGCCCGCTCAAGGCCGGGCTGACCGGGGTGCCGTTCTCGATCGCCGTGTCGGTGGCGGCCGGGATGTCGGTGCAGAAGCTGGTTCCGCGCTTCGGGCGCAAGGTACTCCAGGCGGGCGCGCTGGTGATGGCGGCCGGGGTGCTGCTCTACATCTGGGAGTCCGGGCACTACGGCCTCGCGATAGAGCCCTGGCAGATGGCGCTCCCGCTCGTGGTGATGGGCGCGGGCATGGGGCTGATCGTCGCGCCGCTGACCGACGCGATCCTCTCGGAGGTGCCGCGCGAGCACGCCGGTTCGGCGTCCGGGCTGATCAACACCGTGCAGCAGATGGGCAACGCGCTGGGGCTGGGCCTGGTGTCGGTGGTGTTCTTCGGCACGATCTCCGACCACCTGCGGCCGGAGCAGATCGGTCCGGCCTTCGCGGACGCCTTCCAGAACGCGCTCGGCTGGGTGGCCGCGGTGATGGGCGCCATCTTCCTGCTGATGTTCGCGCTGCCGAAGCGGCCCGCGCAGCACGTGGAGGGCGAGCAGGTGCCGGTGGGGGACAAGGAACCGGCGCTGGTCTCCTAGGGCGGCGATCGGGGCTCATCGGGCTCGGCACCCTCGGGTGTCGGGCCCGCCCACGTTTCCGATCATGCCCGGTTGGGTCCGAACCTGTTTACTTTGCCGAAATCTCGGCGTAGCCTCCCGCTGAAACCACACGTTCGGGCATGAGGCGGAGGTGAACGGACATGTACGCACCGGAACGGCAGCAGGAGATCCTCCGGCTCGCCCGTGACGGCGGCCGCGTGGACGTCGTGTCGCTGGCCGAGGAGTTCCAGGTGACGGCGGAGACGATCCGCCGGGATCTGAAGGCCCTCGACCGCGCCGGACTGGTTCGCCGGGTGCACGGCGGGGCCATCCCGGCCGGGCGCCTCGACTTCGAGCCGGACCTCGCCGAGCGCGAGACGACCGCCGCCGACGAGAAGGACGGCATCGCCAAGGCGGCCCTCGCGGAGCTGCCCGTCGAGGGCACGGTCATCCTCGACGCCGGGACGACGGTGGCCCGGATGGCCGCCGCCCTCCCGCTGGAAGCCTCCCTCACCGTCGTCACGCACAGCCTCCCCATCGCCGCCCGCCTCGCCGACCACCCCGGCATCCAGCTCCACCTCGTCGGAGGGCGCGTACGGCACCGCACCCGCGCTGCCGTGGACGCCTGGGCGCTCAGGGCGTATGGCGAGATCCGCGCCGACGTGCTGTTCGTGGCGGCCAACGGCTTCTCCGCCGAGCACGGTCTGACCACGCCCGACCTCGCCGAGGCCGCCGTGAAGCGCGCGGCCGTGGCCGCCGCCCGCCGGGTGGTGCTGCTCGCCGACTCCTCCAAGCACGGCCAGGAGCACTTCGCCCGCTTCGGCGACCTGAGCGATGTGGACCTGCTGATCACCGACAGCGGGCTGAGCCCCGAAGACGCCGTCGCGATCGAGCGCGGCGGCACGGAAGTAGTGCGCGCATGATCCTCACCGTCACCCCCAACCCGTCCCTGGACCGCACCTACGAGGTGCCGTCCCTCGACCGCGGCGAGGTCATCCGCGCCACCGGCGAGCGCATGGACCCGGGCGGCAAGGGCGTGAACGTCTCGCGTGCCGTCGCCGCGGCGGGACAGCGCACGGTGGCGGTCCTGCCCCTGGGCGGCGCCCCGGGCGCCCTCGTCGCCGACCTGCTCGACCAGCAGGGCATCGAGGTCGCGCCCGTCCCGGTCGCCGGGGCCACCCGCTCCAACATCGCCCTCGCCGAGTCCGACGGCGTCCTGACGAAGATCAACGCCCCCGGCCCCGAACTCTCCGGCGCCGAGCGGGAACTGCTCCTGGAGACCGTGCGCCGGCAGTCCCGCGACGCCTCCTGGATCGCCTGCTGCGGCAGCCTGCCCCGCGGACTCGCCCCCTCCTGGTACGCCGAGCTGGTCGCCCGCGCGCACGCCGCCGGGGCCCGGATCGCCCTGGACACCTCCGGGCCCGCGCTGCTCGCCGCCCTGCGCGAGCGGCCGGACGTGGTCAAGCCGAACGCCGAGGAGCTCGCCGGAGCCGTCGGCCGTCCCCTCGCCACCGTCGGCGACGCCGTCAAGGCCGCCGAGGAGCTGCGCGAGATGGGCGCCCGGGCCGTCCTCGCGAGCCTCGGCGCCGACGGACAGCTGCTCGTCTCCGACGAGGGCGCCTGGTTCGGCAGCGCCCGGGTGGCCGCGGTCCGCAGCAACGTGGGCGCCGGCGACTCCTCCCTCGCCGGCTTCCTGATCGCCGGAGGCAACGGCCCCGAGGCCCTCGCCTCCGCCGTCGCCCACGGCGCTGCGGCCGTCCAGCTCCCCGGCAGCGTCATGCCGACACCGAGCGACCTGGACCCGGCGGCGGTGACGGTCACGGCCGAGGTCCCGGCGGACCGTGCGCTGAAGGAGCCGGTGTCATGACGTACTACGAGCAGCGCGGACCGACACCCGAGCGGCGGGCCCCCTCCCCGTTACCGGCAGGCCTCGCCCCCAC
>NZ_WWIC01000252.1:0-23300 GCF_009872555.1 Streptomyces sp. SID5643 | reverse complement strand
GCGGGGGCGGGGGCGGGCTCGGCGTGGGGGAGGGGCTCGGCGTGGGTGCCGGGCACGGCGGCTTGGTCGGCCAGGTCTTCTTGCTGCCGGCGTACGCCACCGCCTCCGTGCCGTCCGGCCCCGTCGAGGCGTACGCGCACGCGTCGGCCACCGCGACCCCGGCCGGTGCGCCGACGAGCGCCCAGGTCAGCGCCGCCGCCGCCAAGGCCCGTGCCGCAAGGGCGGGTTGAGTCGTGAGGGGTCCATGCACGACGAAGATCATGAGCCCTGTGCCGCCAGGACGTGCCGGGGCGCAAGGGGATTGGCCCGAAAGGGGGATCTTCGGGTGTCGCCGGTTTGATCAGTGGTCACCCGCAGGGGGCTTGGCGTGTACGGGTGTACGAGTTCGCCGGGGGCTCGTCGGAGGTTCCGGAAAGAAATTTGGCCGACGGTTGAACACAAGCGCTGCTCCCGTGCGTACTCATGACCGTGCGGCGGCGCAGCAGGGCGCTGCAACACCCTTGCGATTATGGGGAGTTGACGATGAAGACCTCCTGGCGGAGCGCCTCACTCGTGGCGAGCGCCGCGGCGGTCCTGGCGCTGACGACGGCGTGCGGTCAGGACAGCCCACCGGCGGCCAGCCAGAACGTGGGCGCCACGGCCGCGCCCGGGGACTACGGAAGCATCGGCTCGGGCACCGCGGGCGCTGCGGGCGGCGCCGCGACCGGTCAGCCGGCCGCGCCCAGCGCCTCCAGCCCGTCCAACCCCGCCGGCAAGCTGTCCGTCTCCACCGCCGAGAAGGTCGGCAAGGTGGTCACCGACAGCCTCGGACTCACCCTGTACCGGTTCGACCAGGACACCGAGCAGCCGCCCAAGTCGAACTGCGACGGCGACTGCGCCAAGACCTGGCCGCCGGTGCCCGCGGACGACGCCGAGGCCGGCGAGGGCATCGACAAGGCGCTGCTCGGCTCGGTCACCCGGGCCGACGGCACCAAGCAGCTCACGGTCGGCGGCTGGCCCGCCTACCGCTACGCCAAGGACGTCAACGCCGGTGACGTCAAGGGCCAGGGCGTGGGCGGCAAGTGGTACGCGCTCGCTCCCGACGGCAAGAAGGCGCAGGGCGGTGCCGAGGGTGGTGCCGAGGCCGGCGGCGAAGCGGTCCAGGCCGGGCTGTCCACGCGCAACGACGCCAAGCTCGGCGAGATCGTCGTCGACAAGAACGGCATGACCGTCTACCGGTTCAAGAAGGACGAGGCCTGGCCCAAGCCGGTCTCCAACTGCACCGGTGAGTGCCTGGAGAAGTGGCCGCTCGTGGAGCCCGTCGACTTCGCCGACACCAAGGGCATCCAGAAGAAGGGCTACATGATCTTCGACCGGACCGACGGCAAGGGCAAGCAGCAGACGATCAACTGCTCGCCCATCTACACCTTCGCCGGCGACAAGGCCCCGGGCGAGACCAACGGCCAGGGCGTGGGCGGCACCTGGTTCGCCGTCCGGCCCGACGGAAAGCTGGTCGGCGCGTCGGAGTAGTGGAGAAACCTCCCCAGGGTTGATCAGCTCGTCCAACCGAAGCGCGGATCCGGTCCGCCCCTCCGTGACCCACGGAGGGGCGGACCGTTTTGCCGTTCTTCACCTGAACTCAACGAGTCAACGACACCTTTACCCTTCCGGGGTAGAACTCTCCGGAATGCCTCGAACACCGTTCGTCATATGTTCGAGGGGCATGCGGAGGGGTATCAATGCGGCACGTGCCGCAGGCAGTGACCGGGAACGGATGGTCAATTTCCGTTTCGGGTCGCTCCATTGGCGGGCGATCAGTAGCCTCTGCTCGAACACCGGATCGCCTACGCCTTGGAGAGATAGATGGAGCGTCCCGCCTGGGCCCCACGGAGCATCGACATATCGGTGCCCAGCGTCTCCCGGATGTACGACTACTACCTGGGCGGATCGCACAACTTCGAGGTCGACCGCGAAGCGGCCCGCAGGGCCATGGAGTTCATGCCGGGGCTCCCCAAGATCATGCAGGCGAACCGTGCGTTCATGCGCCGCGCCGTGCGCTACGCGGCCGGCCAGGGCGTCACCCAGTTCCTGGACATCGGCTCCGGCATCCCCACCTTCGGCAATGTGCACGAGGAGGCGCAGGCCGCCCGCCCCGGCGCGCGCGTGGTGTACGTCGACCACGACCCGGTGGCCGTGGCGCACAGTCAGGCGGTCCTGGAGGGCAACGACGACGCGGGTGTCGTCGCCGCGGACCTGCGCAAGCCGCAGGAGATCCTGCGCAGTCCCGAGGTGGAGCGGCTGATCGACCTGAATCAGCCAGTGGCGCTTCTCCTCGTTGCCATACTGCACTTCGTGGAAGACGAGGACGACCCGTACGGGGCCGTGGCGGAGCTGCGCGAGGCGCTCGCCCCCGGCAGCCTGCTCGTGCTCACGCACGCCTCCTACGAGGGGATCCCGCTGCCGCCGGAGCGGGCCGGGGGCGCGGTGGACGTGTATGAGGACGTCCGCAACCCGCTGATCATGCGTTCGCGCGACGAGATCGCGCGGTTCTTCGAGGGGTACGACATGGTGGAACCCGGACTGGTGGCGATGCCGCGCTGGCGCCCCGACACCGCACCGGAGGACGAGGATCCGTACGCGTTCTCCGGGTTCGCGGGCGTGGGGCGTACCGCGTGATCGCGGAACCGGACGGGCCGGAGGACAGACTGCGCAGATTCGCGACGATCTGGAGCCGGGCCGTCTTCCCGGTGACCTCGACGTCGTCGACCCGCACCGAGTTCGAGGCGCAGCTGCTGCCCCTGGCCCGGCGGCTGAGCGAGGCACTGCTGGCCCGGGCCTTCGACTCCGACGCGGGCAGGGCCGTCGGCGCCGCCCTGGTGGACGCGCACTGCACCGACCCGGAAGCGCTCAGCCGCACCCTGGACTGCGTCGACGCCTACCTCGTCCTGTACTGCGGCGACGGCGGCGACCAGGAAGACCTGCGGGCCCGGTCCGCGCGGCTCCAGCACGCCATGGCCGCCGGCTTCGCCCGGGCGCTGCGCGAGCGGACCCTGGCCGAGCAGGAGGCCATCGCACAGGCCGCCCTCCAGGCCCAGGGCGTGGTGGCCCAGGCCCTGCACGCCAGCGAGGCACGCTTCCGCGCCGTCTTCGAGGGCGCGGCCATAGGCATCGGCATGGCCGACCTCGACGGCAACATACTGCAGGTCAACGGGGCACTGCTGCGCATGTTCGGGGTCTCCGACCAGACGCTGCGCAGCCGCAACGTCCGCGAGTGGACCCACCCCGACGACGCTCCGCAGACCTGGCGGCTCTACGACGAACTCGTACGGGGCGACCGGGAGCACTACCACCTGGAGAAGGCGTTCTACCGCCCCGACGGAACCGTCCTGTGGACCAATCTGACGGTCTCGCTGCTGCGCGACGCCGACGGTGAACCCCAGTACCAGCTCGCCCTCATGGAGGACACCACCGAGCGGCGGCTGCTCAACCTGCGGCTGCGCTACGAGGCCACGCACGACGCGCTGACCGGACTGCCCAACCGCACGTTCTTCTTCGAGCGCCTGGAGAAGGCACTGGGCGCCGGGGAAGGCCAGCGGTTCGGGCTGTGCTACCTGGACCTCGACGGGTTCAAGACCATCAACGACAGCCTCGGCCACGCCGCCGGCGACCGGCTGCTGGTGGAGGTCGCCGACCGGTTGCAGTCCTGCGCCACGGCGCCCGGCGAGATGGTCGCGCGGCTCGGCGGCGACGAGTTCGTGGCGCTGACCACCGGGCCCGACACCCAGGGCGACGTCGACGAGCTCGCCGGGCGCATCATGAACGCCCTGCTCGCGCCGATCAGCGTCGACGGCCGGGAGCTGACCGTGCGCGGCAGCATCGGCATCGTCGAGGGCCCGGCCGGGGAACGCAGCCCGGCGGAGGTGCTGCGCAGTGCGGACATCACCATGTACCGGGCCAAGTCGGCGGGCGGCAACCGCTTCGAACTCGCCGACCCGGAGGCGGACGCCCGGGCCATCACCCGGCACGGGCTGACCACGGCGCTGCCGACGGCGCTGGAGCGCGGCGAGTTCTTCATCGAGTACCAGCCGCTGGTCCACCTGGGCGACGGCAGCGTCCGGGGCGCCGAGGCCCTGGTGCGCTGGCTGCATCCGCAGCACGGCGTGCTCGGGCCGGACCGCTTCATCCCGCTCGCGGAGCACACGGGCCTGATCGTGCCGCTGGGCCGCTGGGTGCTGGAGCAGTCGGTGCGCCAGGCCCGTGAGTGGCGGGAACTGCACGGCGGCGCCGAGGCGTTGGGGCCGCTGCGGATCAACGTCAACCTGTCGCCGTGCCAGCTGACGCATCCCGGCCTGGTCCAGGACACGGTCGACATCCTGGAGCGCACGGGCGTCGAGCCCGACGCGCTGTGCCTGGAGGTCACGGAGTCGGCGCTGATCGGCGCGGACGACGATCTGCTGAAACCGTTGCGGCGGCTGGCGGAGATGGGCGTCGACATCGCCCTGGACGATTTCGGAACGGGTTACTCCAACCTCGCCAACCTGCGCCGGCTGCCGGTCAGCATCCTGAAGCTGGACCGGTCCTTCACCCAGAGCATGCAGCAGTTCCCGGCCGATCCCGTCGACCTCAAGATCGTCGAGGGGATCGTCTCCCTGGCCCACAGCCTGGACCTGGCGGTGACGGTGGAGGGCGTGGAGACGGGCGCCCAGGCCGAACAACTGCGCATACTCGGCTGTGACACGGCCCAGGGCTGGTACTACGCCCGCCCGGGCCCCCCGGAGAGGCTCCACGAACTGGCCTTGGTGGACGCGACGGGCTGACGCCCCTGGCCGCTGTGTGCGGCCGGGTCAGGCGCCCAGCCCGCGCAGCAGCAGCGCGAGACCGCCCAGAAACTCCCGGTCGGCACTGACCTTCCGGGCGTCTCGGGCGGTCTCGGACATGTAGGGGAAGGCGTCGGGAGGCAGCTCGGTGATGGCGACCGTGCCCTCGCCGGACAGGGGCCCGAGGTGCTCCAGCTGGATCGCGCCGATGACGTAGCCGAGCAGGCCCCGCAGCGCGACCACCCGCTGGGCGCCGTCGAATCCGGCCTCCGTGAGCACGCCGAGCACGGACTCCGACCAGCGCAGCCCGACGAGCGACCGGTGCCGGTGGGCGACGGTCAGGGGCACGGTCTCCGGATGGGCCGCCATGGCGTCCCGCAGCCGCCGCACCAGCACCTCGATGCGTTCGTGCCAGTGGCCTCCGGGGCCGGGCGTTTCGGTGTCCACGGTCTCGAGTACGCGGTCGACGACCAGTCTTTCCAGCTCTTCGCGGTCGTCGACGTACCGGTAGAGCGCCATGGTGCTCATGCCGAGCTCCTTGGCGACCGAGCGCATGGACAGCCCGGCGAGCCCGTCGCGGTCGATCACGGCGAGGGCGGCCGAGGCCAGCCGGGCGTGGCTGAGTGAGCGGGGACGTGGCATGACGCCCATGAGCGTACGCCATACGCCTACCTTGTTAGGTGTACGTCGTACGCCTACCCTTCGTAGGAGTACGCCGTACACCTACGAAGGAGCACGCATGCTGATGCGCAGGCCCGCCCGGCCCTTACGGCCCGGCTCCACTGTCACCGGCCGCCGGATCGACACCGTCTCGGGCGGCCCGGTCGGCGTCCCCGACCCCGACCGCCTGGTCCACCTCCAGTTCCGGCGGTTCGCCGGGTGTCCCGTGTGTCATCAGCACCTGCGGTCGGTGGTCCGCAGGCACGCGGAGATCGAGGCCGCAGGGGTCCGTGAGGTCGTGGTCTTCCACTCGCCCGCCGAGGAACTGCTCCGGCATACCGCCGGCCTGCCCTTCGCGGTCGTCGCCGATCCCGGCAAGCGGCTGTACGCCGAGTTCGGCGTCGAGTCGGCTCCCCGGGCGCTGCTCAGCCCGCGCGCGTGGGGGCCGGTCGTCGGGGCGGTGCTGCGCGGAGTATGGGAGGTCCTCCGCGGCCGCGAGCGGCTCCCCGCGACCCGTCAGCCCGGCGGCAGGCTCGGCCTGCCCGCCGACTTCCTGATCGGCACCGACGGCCGGATCCTCGCGGCCAAGTACGGTGAGCACGTCTCCGACCAGTGGCCCGTCGACGAACTCCTGCGTCTGGCGTCCTCCCACCGGCCTGCCGGCCATCTCCCGGCGGGGTAGCCGCTGTCCCTGGGGCGAGGCGCCGCGGAGTGGAATCCCGGGGGTGGGGCGGCGGGTGCCTGATCCTCCGCAGGGACGGGCCGCGTCACCGTTCCAGCAGCATGCGCTGCAACTCCCGGGCGGCCCGAGGCGGCGCCACATCACTGCGATGCGCCAGGGCGATCACGCGATGCAGTCCGGGCCGGGCCAGCGGAGTGACCCGCAGCCCGCGCCCGGACCTCGCCGCCACCATCCGCGGCACCACGGCCACTCCCAGCCCGGCCCGCACGAAACCCAGGACCGCGTCCATCTCCCCGCCCTCCACGGCGAAGTCGGGCTCGAACCCCTCGGCGCGGCAGGCGGCCACGGTCAGCTCCCGCAGGTCGTACCCGTGCCGGAACATCACCAGCCGCTCACCCTCCAGGTCGGAGATCCGCACCGTACGCCGCCCATGGCCGGGCCTCGGGGCGTCCGGGGACGAGACCACGACCAGATCCTCCCGCAGCAGCTCGACCGTGGTCAGCGCCGGCGCCGGCGTCGGCAGCGGCAGCACGACCAGGGCCAGATCCAGCGCGCCGCGTGCCAGCTCCCGCACCAGGTCGTGCGAGCCGCCCTCCTCGATCAGCAGGCGAATTCCCGGGTAGCGGTCGTGAAAGGCCCGCAGTACATCCGGAAGCAGGCCGGTGCACACACTCGGCGTCGCACCCAGCCGCACCCGGCCGCCGCGCAACTGCACCAGTTCCTGCACCTCGTGCCGCGCCGTGTCCGCGTCGGCCAGGATGCGCCGGGCCAGCGGGAGGAGCGCCTCCCCGGCGTCCGTGAGCGTGATGTTGCCGCGGGCACGCAGGAAGAGGTCCGCTCCCAACTCCCGCTCCAGCGCCTTGATCTGCTGCGACAGCGACGGCTGCGCGACATGGACCAGGTCGGCGGCCCGGGTGAAGTGCCGGGTCTCGGCGACGGCCACGAAGTACTGGAGCTGCTGGAACTGCATCCTCCTACGATAGCCCTGGCCTATGGATTCAAGCCGGACCATGTCTTGGACCGATCGGCCGAGCGTCCGTAGCGTGCTGCGCATGGCTCTGGCAACGCGGACGGACCGACGGCCGTCCCTCGCACGCACCGTGTGGGGCTCCACCGTCGGCAAGAAGACCGTGATGGCGGTCAGTGGTCTGATCATGCTGCTGTACCTGGTCGTCCACATGATCGGAAACCTGAAGATCTTCTTCGGGGCGGGCGAGTTCAACCACTACGCGCACTGGCTGCGCACGGTCGGTGAGCCGTTCATGCACTACGAGTGGACGCTCTGGCTCGTCCGGATCGTGCTGGTCGTCGCCGTCGTCGCGCACGCCACCTCGGCGTACCAGCTCAGCCGGCGCGACATCAGGGCACGGCCGAGCAAGTACGTCCACAAGAAGGCACGGGCCTCCTACGCCACGCGCACCATGCGGTGGGGCGGCATCATCCTCGGCCTGTTCATCGTCTGGCACATCCTCGATCTGACGACCGGCACCGTGCACTCCGGCGGCTTCCAGGAGGGCCACCCGTACCAGAACGTCGTGGACACCTTCTCCACCTGGTACGGCAACGTCGTCTACATCGTCGCGATGCTCGCCCTCGGACTGCACGTCCGGCACGGCTTCTGGAGCGCGGCCCAGACCCTCGGCGTGGGCAGCCGCACCCGCGACCGCGTCCTGAAGACCGTCGCCGACGTCCTCGCGCTGCTGCTCACGGCCGGCTTCATCGCCGTACCCGTGGGCGTCATGACCCAAGTGGTGAGCTGAACATGACTTCCTACGCCGACTACACGACCGGGGAACCGGTCGCCGACACCAAGGCCCCCGCCGGGCCGATCAACGAGCGCTGGGACAAGCGCCGCTTCGAGGCCAAGCTGGTCAACCCCGCCAACCGGCGCAAGCACACCGTGATCGTCGTCGGCACCGGCCTCGCCGGCGGCTCCGCCGGGGCCACCCTCGCCGAACAGGGCTACCACGTCGTGCAGTTCTGCTACCAGGACTCGCCCCGCCGGGCCCACTCCATCGCCGCGCAGGGCGGCATCAACGCCGCGAAGAACTACCGCAACGACGGCGACTCCGTCCACCGCCTGTTCTACGACACCGTCAAGGGCGGCGACTTCCGGGCCCGCGAGTCCAACGTGCACCGGCTCGCGCAGATCTCCGTCGAGATCATCGACCAGTGCGTGGCCCAGGGCGTGCCCTTCGCCCGCGAGTACGGCGGCCTGCTCGACACCCGGTCGTTCGGCGGGGTGCAGGTGTCGCGCACGTTCTATGCCCGTGGCCAGACGGGCCAGCAGCTCCTCCTCGGCGCCTACCAGGCCCTCAGCCGGCAGATCGCGGCCCGGAACGTCGAGATGCACCCGCGCACCGAGATGCTCGACCTGATCGTCGTCGACGGGCGGGCGCGCGGCATCGTCGCCCGGGACCTCGTCACGGGCAAGATCGACACGTACTTCGCGGACGCCGTCGTCCTCGCCTCCGGCGGCTACGGCAACGTCTTCTACCTGTCGACGAACGCCATGAACTCCAACGCCACCGCCATCTGGCGGGCCCACCGGCGCGGCGCCCTCTTCGCCAACCCCTGCTTCACCCAGATCCACCCCACCTGCATCCCGCGCACCGGCGACCACCAGTCCAAGCTGACGCTGATGAGCGAGTCGCTGCGCAACGACGGCCGCATCTGGGTCCCGAAGGCCAAGGGCGACCAACGGCCCCCGAACGACATCCCCGAGGACGAGCGCGACTACTACCTGGAGCGCATCTACCCCTCCTTCGGCAACCTCGTCCCGCGGGACATCGCCTCGCGCGCCGCGAAGAACGTGTGCGACGAGGGCAGGGGAGTGGGTCCCGGCGGCCAGGGCGTCTACCTCGACTTCGCCGACGCCATCGCGCGCATGGGCCGGGGAGCCGTCGAGGCCAAGTACGGCAACCTCTTCGACATGTACCAGCGGATCACCGACGAGGATCCGTACCGGGTGCCGATGCGGATCTACCCGGCCGTGCACTACACGATGGGCGGCCTGTGGGTCGACTACGACCTCCAGACCACCGTCCCCGGCCTGTTCGCGGTCGGCGAGGCCAACTTCTCCGACCACGGCGCCAACCGCCTCGGCGCCTCCGCGCTGATGCAGGGACTCGCGGACGGCTACTTCGTCCTCCCCTCGACCATCAACGACTACCTGGCCCGCAACCCGCACCACGGCACGGTGACCGACGAACACCCCGACGTCCAGGAGGTGCTGGCCGGCACCCAGGACCGCCTCAACCTGCTGCTGTCCGTCGACGGCGACCGCACCCCCGACTCCTTCCACCGCGAGCTCGGCGAACTCATGTGGGAGTTCTGCGGCATGGCCCGCACCGACGCGGGACTGCGCAAGGCGCTGGAGCGCATCCCGCAGATCCGCGAGGAGTTCTGGCGGCGCATCAAGGTGCCCGGCACCGGCGAGGAGTTCAACCAGTCGCTGGAGAAGGCCAACCGCATCGTCGACTACCTGGAGCTCGCCGAGCTGATGTGCCTCGACGCGCTGCACCGCGAGGAGTCCTGCGGCGGTCACTTCCGCGAGGAGTCCCAGACGCCCGACGGCGAGGCCGCCCGCGACGACGAGCGGTTCGCCTACGCCGCCGCCTGGGAGTTCACCGGCACGGGCGAGGCTCCGGTGCTGCACAAGGAAGACCTGGTCTTCGAGTACGTCCACCCCACCCAGCGGAGCTACGCATGAAGCTCACCCTGCGCGTCTGGCGGCAGCGCAACGCCGACGCCGACGGCACGATGTCCACGTACGAGGTGGACGGCATCTCACCCGACATGTCGTTCCTGGAGATGCTCGACACGCTCAACGAGGAACTCATCGTCAAGGGCGAGGACCCGGTCGCCTTCGACCACGACTGCCGCGAGGGCATCTGCGGCGCGTGCTCGCTGGTCATCAACGGCGACGCGCACGGTCCCGAGCGCACGACGACCTGCCAGCTGCACATGCGGTCGTTCCAGGACGGCGACACGATCGACGTCGAGCCGTGGCGGGCGTCGGCGTTCCCGGTGATCAAGGATCTCGTCGTGGACCGGTCGGCCTTCGACCGGATCATCCAGGCCGGCGGGTACATCACCGCGCCGACCGGGGCGGCTCCCGAGGCGCACGCCACGCCGGTGCCGAAGCCGGACGCCGACTTCGCCTTCGAGCACGCCGAGTGCATCGGGTGCGGGGCGTGCGTGGCGGCCTGCCCGAATGGAGCGGCGATGCTGTTCACCTCGGCGAAGATCAACCACCTCAACGTGCTGCCACAGGGGGCGCCCGAGCGGGAGACACGGGTGCTGGACATGGTGGAGCAGATGGACGAGGAGGGGTTCGGCGGGTGCACGCTCGCCGGGGAGTGCGCCACCGCCTGCCCGAAGGGCATCCCGCTGATGTCCATCACGAGCATGAACAAGGAGTGGCTGCGGGCGGCGCGGAAGGCCAAGCGGTAGCGCCGCAGGGGCTCCGGTGCTTCGGCGGCCGCGGGGGCGTCGTGGCTGACCGCGCAGTTGCCCGCGCCCCCAGGGGGCGCAGTGAACGTTCGCCGGTAGGTGCGGACGGGCGGGGCCGGGAGTGGTGCTCATCCCCGGCCCCGTCTCGCGATGTGCTTCCCTGACCGAGGACCGACGGGTGGCCCCGGCGAGTCCTGTCCTGGATCCATGGGCGGCCCAGGCCGGGGGCGTGGAGGCGTCCCGGCCCGGCCGCGGTGTCATCGGATGTACTTCGCCGGCTTGGTGGCGGCGCTGAGCAGGTACTCCAGAGGGCCGCGCCGGAAGAAGCGGGACCAGATCGCGGCGAACACGATCGCCCCGAGGACGAACATGAGCAGCGGCACCCAGGACCGCTGGGTGCTGGTCCCGGCGGACACGGACAGCGCGGACTGGGCGAGGAAGTGCCCGACGTAGGCGGTCAGGGACATGGTGCCCACGGCGATGACCGGTTTCGACAGGCGGCGCAGTCGCGGCAGGCGGTCCATCAGCACCGTCGCGCCCACGATCACGAGGATCGCGACTCCGACGCTGCCGACGATGTCGAACGTGGTGCCGCTGTGCGGCCCGGCCGTCAGGAGCGACGACGCCGGCAACTCGGGGAACGACCCGCCGTCGAGGGGTGCCGACCCGCTGCCGGGGGGCATCGAACCGGAGCCGCCGGACGACGACCCGCCTTCCGCCATGCTCCGCAACGCGCCCTTGCCGGCGAGCAGCAAGGACATGCCGTACGCGGCTGCCGTGAGGGCGGCACCGAGCGCGGCCAGGCGCTTCTGGACGGTGCCGGAGGACAGGTCGAGACGGCCCAGCGCCATGCCCGCGATCACGAACGACATCCACGTGAGCGCCGGGTAGAAGCCGGTGAGCAGCAGATCGAGCACTCCCACCTCGCTGAGGCGGCGGAGCGGGTCGTAGGCGTTGATGCTCTGCTGGACCGACGGGGTCAGCAGCGCGTTCAGGGCGAACGCCAGTTGCGGCGTGACGAGGGCGAACGCGGCCGCGGTGATCGCGAGGGTCCTGGCGCGCAGGCGGACCAGGGGCAGGGCGAGGAGGAAGTAGACCCCGTAGAAGCCGAGGATGATCACTCCCCCGTATTCCATCGCCATCGCGGTGCCCAGCGCCAGCAGGACGATGGCGCGGATCGCGATCCGGGCTTTGGCCTGCCGGCCGGCCAGGCCGGTCCTGGGCTCGCGGCGGCCGGCGAGCAGCATCAGTGAGAACCCGGCGAGGGTGGCGAACAGGACCGACGAGTGACCGTCCGAGATGTACCGGATCCAGCCGGCGACGCCGCTCGTGGCCGACAGCGGGGGGCCGATGTGCACCACGTACATGCCGAACACCGCCAGCGCGCGGGCCAGATCCACCCCGACGAGGCGCCCCATCGAGGGACCGGACGAGGCCTGCACGGCGGACTCGGGGGAGGTTCGGGTCGGCGGAGGCGAGTTCTCCGGGAGAGCTGACGTCTCCTGCGGCGGCTGTGTCTGTGTCATACGAAGAACCTCGCGTGGCCGCCAGGGGGCGGACCATCCGGCAGGCTTCGGTAACTCCCCCGCCGGTCGGCGGGTAACACCCTGCCGACCGGCAGGAGACTCTTCCTGACCGGCCGGTCCGGTGCGACCGGACGGCAGTCTTTTCCAGTCGTCCGGCGGGAGTGGACCCGACGGTTGACGGAGCGCGAGGCGGCCGGGCCTCCGGGCTGGAGGCACGACACACCGTCGGCACCGACGGATGGGACGTCCCTGTCCGCCCGGGAGACGGTCAAGGCACGAGTGGGCGTATGTCCGGCCGCACCGGTGGGCCGTTGTCTCTCGGCCTCCTGTGCGCCCCGGAGTGCTGGAGCGGACGGCGGAGTCGCTGGTGCCGGCAACGAGCCGGCGCTGCGGGACGCCGTCATGGAGGTGGCCCGCGAGACCACCGTGCTGGTGGTGGCCCACCGCCTGTCGACGGTGACGCGCGCCGACCGGATCGTCGTCATGGACGCCGGACGGGTCCGGGCCGTGGGTAACCATGAGGAACTGGTGGCCGAGGACCGGCTGGACGCGCGGCTGGAGGCCACCCAGCTCCTGGTCCCCGCGCGAAAGGCGGCGGAACAGCAGGAGGGGTCGGTCAGTCCGCGCTGAGGGGAATCCGCAGCCGCACCCGGTAGCCGCCCTCCGCGGTCGGGCCGGCCTGGAGGGTGCCGTGCAGGATCTCGGCCCGTTCCCGCAGACCGACCAGGCCCTGCTGAGAACCCGGGAGGGAAAGGGAGGGACGCGTGGGCGGGGTGTTGGTGACGGTCACTCCGATGGCTTCGCCGTCCTGCCACAGCTCGACGCACGCGGTGGCGCCGGGGGCGTGCTTGCGGACGTTGGTCAACGCCTCCTGAACCGTCCGGTAGAGGGCCCTTTGCTCGGGCGAGCCCACGGTGGGCGGCAGCTCACCCGTCAGCTCAGCGTGAGTGCCGCTTGATTCCACCAGTTTGCGCAGGTCGGCCAGGGTGGGCTGCGGGGTGAGATCGGTGGCGTGGCCGCCGGAGGCGCGCAGCAGCGTGACCATGGTGCGCAGTTCGTCGAGTGTGGTGACGCTCAGCGAACGGATCGTGCGGGCGGCCTCCTTGGCGTCCGCGTCCTTGGTGGCGACCTGCAACGTTCCGGCCCGTACGGCGATCAGACCGACCTGGTGGGAAACCACGTCGTGCATCTCACGGGCCAGCTGGGCGCGCTCACGGGCGAGCACGGCCTGGGCGTGCAGGGCCCGCTCGTGCTCCCTGACCTCCTCGACCTCGACAAGCCGCCGCGCCAAGTCCCCGTGTGCCTGGAGAAGGTGTGCGATGAGGACCGGTGCGGCTGCGGTCGCCAGCCCGTAGACCAAGGTGAGCAGCGTCATGGTCCGGCCAACCTCCGTGAGGCCGCCCAGGGGCCACGGAATGCTGTTCGCGACCGCGGTCAGGCCGACACACGCCGCGAGGAGGGGGCGGTTGCGGGACCGCTCGGCCAGGGTGAACAGCGCCGCGAGCGGAGCGACGGCGACGGGCTGTGTCAGCGAGATGGGCAGGGTGAGCAGGAACACACAGAGCGGGAACCGGCGCCGGAAGGCCAACGCGGCGCAGCCGAGCGCGGCCAGCGCGATACCGGGACGCGTGTCGTCCCACAGGTTCAGCCGCACGTCCACGGCCGCCGCCAGCACCAGGGCGAGGTCGACGACCGGCGCGGGCACCCGGCCCCACAGCGCGCGGGCGCGCTTCATCGCTCGGCCTCGGACCGCGGGCGTGCGTCGAGCAGTCCGGCCCGTTGCGCCAGCAGCGCGGCCTGCACCCGGCTTGTCACCCGCAGCTTGGTGAGGATCGCGCTGACGTGGTCCTTCACCGTGCCGGCACCCAGGTGGACGCGCGCCCCGATGTCGCCGTTCGACAGCCCCTCCGCCACCAGGACGAGGACGTCCCGCTCACGGGCGGTCAGCAGCCGGACCCGGGCCGCCTCCTCGTCGACGGCCGCCCGGGTGCCGGGGTGGCTGTGCAGCAAGGTCCGCGACGCCTTGGGGGAGAGCACCACACCGCCCGCTGCCAGGGTGCGTACCAGGTGGGCGAGTTGGTCCGGCTCGGTGTCCTTGAGCAGGAACCCGGCCGCTCCGGAGTGCAGCGCGGTCAGGATGTACTCGTCGGCGTCGAACGTCGTCAGCATTGCCACCACCGGCGGATCCGGCATCGTGCGCAGCTCGCGCAGCACGGTGAGCCCGTCGACGTCGGGCATCCGGATGTCCAGCAACACCACGTCCGGCCGATCCCGCCGAACGGTCTCCACCGCCTGGCCGCCGCTCGCGGTCGCGACGACCTCGATGTCCTCGGACGCGCCCAGAATGAGTTCGAAGCCCGACCGGACCAGTGCCTCGTCGTCGACCACCACTACCCGGATCACGTGCTCCGCCTCACCTTCGTTCATGCCGCCCGGCCCATACCGACTCGACCCTAAAGCCACGTGCAGCTCTTGCGGCCCGGCGAGCGGCAGCTCCAGCCACATGGCGGGGCAGCACCCACCACTCGGCAGGGTCCCGCGGGTCGTCCGGCTCAGGAGGCGGTTGCCCGTCTCAGGACTGAACGGCCGAGCGCAGCTCGGGCAGGGACAGGACCTCGTCCAGCGCGTCGACGTAGAGATCCACGTGCTCGCGGCGGAAGGTCATGGGCGGTTTGATCTTCAGTACGTTGTCGTGCACGCCATTGGGGAAGACGACGACACCTCGCTCCTTCATGAGTTCGGTGACCATGAAGGCCTGCTCGGTGGCCGGCATCTTGGTGGTGGGGTTGCGGACCAGTTCCACGCCGAGGTAGAGCCCTTCCGCCCGTACGTCACCGATGAGCGGTTGGCGCTGCTGGAGCTCGCGCAGCGACCGGGCGAAGTACCCGCCCACGCTCACGGCGTTCTCCCTCAGCCCGTCCTGCTCGACGATGTCGAGCACGGCCTCGCCGATCGCGCAGGAGACCGGGTTGCCGCCGAAGGTGTTGAAGTACTTCATGCCCGTGTCGAACGCGTCGGCGATCTCCCGAGTCGTGACCACCGCCGCGAGGGGATGCCCGTTCCCGAGCGGCTTGCCCATCGTGACGATGTCCGGGACCACCCCCTGGAGCTCGAACCCCCACCAGGGCCCGAGTCGTCCGACGCCGACCTGGACCTCGTCGGAGACGCACAGGGCGCCCGCCCGCCGGGCAGCGGTGAACACGCCGTCGAGGTAGCCGTCGGGGAACACGATGTTCCCACCCGACCCCATCAGGGACTCGGCGATGAAGGCGGCCGGGGGCCGGCCGTCGGCCGTGATCCGCTCGATGACGGCCGCGGCGTCACGCGCGTACTTGGCTCCGGCGTCCGCGTCGTCATACCCGTAGGTACCTCGGTAGCGGTCCGGGATGACGACCTCGTGCGTGGTCGCGGGCGCACCGGCGCCGCCGGGGCCCTTGTAGCGGTTCGGGCTGATCCCGGTCACCACACCGGTGTTTCCGTGGTACGCGCCGTCGATGTTGACGATGTGCCGGCGACCTGTCACCTGGCGGGCGATCCGCAGCGCCAGGTCGTTCGCCTCGCTGCCGCTGCACACGAGGAAGACGACCTCGAGCGGGTCGGGCAGCGTGGCGACCAGTTTCTGCACGTAACTGGCGATCTGCGGGTAGACGAAACGGCTGTTGGTGTTGAGCTTGCGCAGCTGCCGGGTGGCGGCGGCCGTCACCCGTGGCTCGGCATGGCCGACGTGGGTGACGTTGTTCAGCGAGTCCAGATAGGCCAGGCCGTCCTCGTCGTGGAACCACACGTCCCGCCCCCGCACGAGGTTCATCGGGGTGCGGTAGTAGTTGCGCTGGGAGCGAGCGATGTGGCGACGGCGCACGGAGACGACGTCGTCGATGGTGGGGACGGCGGTGGGGGTTTCGGTGAACCCGAGGAGCCGGGCGGGGTCGGGTGACAGGTGGCTCCACACCTGCCGTGCGGAAGGCGGCACGACACGAGGCGGCGGCCACGTGGCCAGCCGCGCGGTGTGGTGGACCTGTACCTGGACGCAGGACCCGAGCGGGTCCGTCTCCTCGCTCGCGGCGGCGCGTCCCAACGGCGCCCCGGCCGGGACCGTCGCCCCGAGGGGCGGCGTGTCGTCGAGTCCCCACCAGCACGTCCAGAACTCCAGCCCCTCGACCGCGTGGCGCAGCACCAACGGCATCCCGGCGCCACCGCGGGCTTCGACGACGCCGGACAGCGGGCCGGCGACCTCCTCGGCGTCGGCCACGATCAGCGAGCCGCCGACCTGAACCGTCGCGGGCTCGTCGGCTCCCGGGCGGCGCCGGCCCCCCTGGAGCAGCGATGCGCTGAGGTGGGGCACGTAGCCCCGTCGCCGTCGTCCGTCGAGCACGTCGTCGATGCGCGCGCGCACCGCCCTCGCGTCGTGCCACTCGACTTCGTCGTAGAGATCACTTGCGGGCCGCAGGTCGAGCAGCTGCGGGGCCGGCGTGTGCGGGGAGCCTTCTCGGGCCGCCGCTGCCACGACCTCTTCCACAGCCCGCTGCTCCCGCGTCGGGGGCAGCCCGCACGCGACCCGGAACGTCGCCTCTGCAACGTCGGGGCAGATCTCGGCCACCTGCGCGATCGCCGGCCAGGTGTGTTGCATACGGGCCCGACCGTAGGGCGTGTCGCTCTCGGCGACCCGGCGCGTCCACGTCACGGCGTTCATGCACAGCCGGGCGGCCGCCAACGGATGGACTGCCGCCAGTTCCTCAGCCGTCAGGGGGAGCACCGAGTGGAAGCCGGCCACGACTTCGGCCGCAGCGGCGAGCGGGTCGGCCTTGCGCACCATGGCGTAGCCCGCCGCGATCGCCACCTCCGCCGCGCGCACGCCGTGGAGCGAGTCGCCCAGGTCGACGATCCCCGAGATCCGCAGCACCCCGTCGGCGTCGGTGTCGGCCAGGACGTTGGCGTCATTGAGATCCTGGTGCACGACGCTCCGCGGCAGTCGGTCCCAGGCCGACAGGAGCTCGTCGTACCAGCCCATGATCGTGCGCACCGACTCCCGCCGGTCCGCGGCCTGTACGGCGTGCAGCGACGCCTCGACGATCTCGGCGGCCCGGCGCATGTCCCAGTCGTGCGGTTCCAGGCCCACCGGTGGCTCCATGCCGGAGAGTCCGAGGCTCAGCCGCCCGGCGGCTTCTCCCAGGTGACGCAGAAGCGCCGCGGGGTGGTGGTCGAGTTCCGCCAGGACCCGGCCCTCGAGCCAGCTCATCACGCGGACCACGTGCGTTCGGCCCTCGTGGACGACGGCGGCAAGGAACTTCCCCTCGCGTGTCGGGACCAGCCGTGGCACCGGAAGATCGGGAACGGTGGCGGCCAGATGCTGGAAGAGCGAGTTCTGCCAGAGGACGTCGGCCGAGTCCGGCTCCGCGCGGGTGACCCGTACGAAGTAGCGCATGCCGTCGTCGCCGGTGATCCGGACGTTCTGGTCGATCTCCCCTCCCAGGGGTTGCTGGACATGCCCCTTGAGTCCGAAGGACTGCCGCAGCACGCGATCGAGGAGCGGGCCCGGCAGCCGGCCGGTGTGACCGGGGATGGTCGTTCCGTCCCGGCCGGTGGTGGTCGCTGAGGTCATCGGTGCGTTCTCTCTCTCGTCGTCAGGCCGCTCACATTGCGGTCCCGGGGGCGGCGGGCGGGCTGCCACGGCTGTGTCTCGGTCGCTTCACGGGCTGCGCGGACCTCGACCGAGTCGACGAGCGACAGGTCCAGGAGGAACCCCCGTTCGGCACTTCTCTCGACGCCCCGCTCCCACGGCCGGAGAGACCTCCACCCTCGCCTTGAGCTCGGCGTGGTCCCTGGTGGAGTCCTGGGTGATCTCGATCCCGCTCTGCCTGGCGAACCGCTGACACCGACCCGAGGAACGCGGCGCCCTCGGCAGCGCCTGTCCAAGGGGACGGACTGGGGATCAGGTGCCTAACGGAATGCCATAACTGCTCCAGATGCGTGGCCATGTCACGAGCCCTGACGGGGCCCGAGGTGATGCCTCAGATGAAACACCGCGGAGAATCCGGCAACAACGGACGCGACGCCGCGACATCGACCCCGTATTTTGTGCCTGTGCACAATTTCTGTCAGGGAGGCCCAGCGGCATGTCATCGGCACCGCCCGGAGACGGGCCCGGACCCGTCCGGTGACGGCCACCGTCGGGAGAGGCGGTCCTCATGAGCGGCCCGGGACGCCGTCGGGGCGAGGCCCGCCACGACGCCGTGCAGGCGATCGCGCGCCGGCTCCTCGATGAACGGCTCGACGAACTGACCACTCGTGCTCTGGAACAACTGGAAGCCGAGGAGCCCGCCTACGCGTCGGCGGACTGGGACCCGGTCCAGAAACGGGAGGGGATGCGACGAACCCTCGAACTCGCCCTGACCCGGCTGGCCGGCGGTCCCGTGTCCGAGGCGGTCTCGCGCGCCACCGAGGACGTGGGACGTGAGCGAGCGGAGCAGGCCTTCCCCCTGACCGCTCTGATGCACTCCTTCCAGCTGGACCTCAGGACGCTGTGGGAGGCCGTGCTGGCAGAGGGGCGAGCACGTGGCATCAGCGCCGATCCCGACTTCCTCGACGGTCTGATCCGCGTCTGGGAGGCGACGGACGCCAACAGCGTCGAGGTCGTCGACGCCTACCGCCGCACCGAGCGTGACCTGGCGAGCCGTCGTACGGAGGTACGCAACCGCGCCTTCAGCCGCCTTGTCCTGGAAGGGGAGCAGGACCCCTCCACCGTCGCCGAGGCCTCCACGTTGCTGGGCTTCTCCGAGAACGTCGCCCTGACCGTGGTCGTGGTCGAATCCGTCCCTACCGGGGACCCGGCTGTGTCCCAGGTCGACGCTGCGCTGCGTCGGGGCGGCCTGGTACGTCACTTCGGCTGGATGGGCGACGAGCTCCTCGGCATCATCGGTCACGGACGGCGCGATGAAGAGGCCGTGCTCGCCATGCTCCGGCCGTTCGCCCCGTGGCGTTGCGGCGTCGCGGAAGTCCCCGGGCTGGCGCTGACGGCGCGGGGCATCCGGTTCGCACGTGCAGCGATCCGCAGCTCCGCGCAGCCCGGAGTGCGGCATGTGGAGGGCCACTGGATCGGGGCGATCATGTCGGCGCAGGAGGAGCTCACCGGTGCGATGGCCACCGGCGTGCTGCGCCCACTGCTGGAGCTGCGCGACAGCGACAGCATCGTCGAGACCCTGCGCTGGTACCTCGACCTGGGCTCCGTCGCTGAGGTGGCCGCACGCACCTACCGTCACCGGAACACGGTGGGCAATCGCCTTCAGGCCGCGGAAGAGGCGACCGGGCTGAAGCTGTCCCGACCGAACGACGCCGCCCGGCTGGTCCTCGCCCTGGCTTGGCTGGAGACGGACGCCGGCGCCCGCTTCAGGGCGACGATGTCCTGATCCACTGATCACCGGGTCGAGGCAGCCGGCCGGGGCAGCCGTCGACATGCTCGAGCCGAAGCGTGTCGGCCGCTCGGCGCTGCTGCCCGGCGGCGTCCGGAGCCGCTCGCGGTGCCTCGCAGAGAGCCATCGTCCGAGCGGAACTGCATCGGATCCCTGCCAGGAAATTGTGCACAGGCACAAAATACGCGGTCGATCTCGCGGCCTCGCGTCCCTTGTTGCCGGACTCGCCACGGTGCTTCACTGACGCAACACCTCGACGAGCCGAAGAGGTTCGCTCATCGCATCGGAGCAGCAAGGATGCTGCCGCCGATCACCTGATCAGCATGCGCAGTCCCCGGCTGTCCGGGGCTCGTCCTCCAGCGGCGGCCCCTCGGGCACCTCCTCAGCCCTCATGCCCCCTCAACGGGTCGCCGCCCAACGCCCCGGCAGCCTGCTGAACTTCCGAGGCGGCCGACCTGGCCGCACTCGACGAGATCGTGACTCCCGGTCAACGGGGTGTCCCACATGCCCGGAAAGAGGTTGAATACATGCGCCAGATCGTCACCTTCGACGCCTACGGCACCCTGGTCGACTTCCAGCTCGGCCCCACCACCCTGAAGGTCCTGGCCGACCGGCTGGACCTGGACCGTCTGAACGTCGACGAGTTCCTCGACGACTTCCGCATCATGCGGTTCCATGCCGTCCTGGAGGCGTATCGCCCCTTCCGCGAGCTGCTGCCCGTCAGCCTGGAGACGGCGATGCGGCTGCACGGCCTGGAATACCGGCAGTCCGACGGCGAGGCCCTGGTCGCGGCCGTGCCCGCCTTCGGCCCCCACCCCGAGGTCCCGGCCGCCCTGCGGGCGCTGAAGTCGCGGTACGAGATCGCCATCATCTCCAACACGGACGACGACCTCATCGCCCAGAACCTGGCCACCATGGGCGTCGAGTTCGACCATGTCATCACCGCCCAGCAGGCCAAGGCGTACAAGCCGTCCCGGCAGGCCTTCGAGTACGCCTTCCAGGCCATGGACATCGACCCCGCCCAGGTCATCCACGTCGCCCAGGGCTGGGAGTACGACCTCATCCCCACCCGCGGCCTCGGCCTCGCTCGCCGCGTGTGGATCAACCGCTACGGCCACAACGGCACCGTGGGCGCCCGCGGCAGCGCCGACTACCAGCCCTTCGACGAGCTGCCCGACCTGTCCGGCCTGCCGGCCCTGCTCGGCTGCTGAAGCCGGGACCCGGACAGCGCCACGACCGCCCGCCGCCGGACGGGCCCGCCCCAGGAGCACGGCGAGCGCGTCCATCAGCCGGTGCTGGGCGGGCGGGCCGCGGCCCGCCCGCCGCGCGGAGGGCGTCGGGCCGGCCGACGACGAGCAGGTGCTCAGCACGTCGTTCCTGGCCGCGTCCGTGGGCGCGAGCCGTTCAGCAACCCCACACCCGTTCTCTCTGCACATGACACGCGCACGTCAGTCGGCATCGGAAGAACAGAGGCGCAGGACCCGTACGACACCGCTCAGCGCCCCGCCCCCGCCTCGCCGAACCGGCCCGTGACCAGGAGAGAGCCATGACCGGCGTACTGACCGTCGACCGCCCCGCACAGCCCACGGCCCCCACCCGCTACACCGTGGCCCTCGCCCGGAACGAAGAGGACGTGCGTGCCGCCCAGCGGCTGCGGCACGACGTCTTCGCCGGGGAGATGGGCGCCCTGCTGGCCGGCCCGCAGCCGGGCCTCGACGCCGACGCGTTCGACGCGTACTGCGACCACCTGCTCGTCCGGGAGGAGACGACCGGCCAGGTCGTCGGCACCTACCGGCTGCTGCCGCCCGAGCGCGCCGCGGTAGCGGGGCGGCTGTACTCCGAGGGCGAGTTCGACCTGTCCGCGCTCCACGGGATCCGGCCGCAGCTCGTCGAGGTCGGCCGCTCCTGTGTGCATCCCGACCACCGGGACGGGGCCGTCATCGGCCTCATCTGGGCCGGCATCGCCCGCTACATGGTCGACCACGGCCACGAGTGGCTCGCCGGCTGCTGCTCCGTCCCGCTCGCCGACGGCGGCACCCTCGCGTCCGGCACCTGGGACCGGGTGCGCGACAAGCACCTCTCCCCGGCGGAGTTCCGGGTGCGGCCGCTGCTGCCGTGGACGCCGGGTCCCGCGCCCGCCGACCGCGTGGAACTGCCCGCCCTGCTGCGGGGCTACCTCCGGCTGGGTGCGTGGGTGTGCGGCGAACCGGCCCACGACCCGGACTTCGGCGTGGCCGACCTGTACGTGCTGCTGCCGATGAGCCGCGTCAACGCCCGGTACCTGCGCCACTTCCTCTCCCTCGTACCGGCCTGATGAGCGCCTGGCTGCCCACCGCACCCTGCACCCCGCAGAGCTGCGTCGAGACGCCGGCGGCCGTGCGGGCACGGACCACGGCGCGGGCCGTGCTGCGGCTCACCGCGGTCCTCCTGCTGCTGGTCGCGGGGATCGGGCTGACCCCCTTCGGCTGGGGGTCCCCCCGCTTGCGGGGGAGGATACCGGCGTCACTGGTCCGGCGGTGGTGCCGGTGGATCGTGCGGGCCGCCGGCGTCCGGGTCCGCATCACCGGCGCCGCCGCCCCCACCGGCGGACTGCTGCTGGTCGCCAACCACATCTCCTGGCTGGACATCCCGCTGCTCGCCGCCGTCCGCCCCGCGCGGATGCTGGCCAAGACCGAGGTACGGCACTGGCCCGTCGCCGGTGCGCTGGCCGCCCGCGGCGGAACCCTGTTCATCGACCGGGACCGCCTGCGGGCCCTGCCCGACACGGTCGCCCGGATCTCCGGCGCCCTGCGCGAGGGCGCCGCGGTCGCGGCCTTCCCCGAGGGCAGTACCTGGTGCGGCCGGGCCCAGGGCACCTTCCGGCGGGCCGTCTTCCAGGCGGCCCTGGACGCCGGGGTGCCCGTCCAGCCGGTACGCATCGGCTACCGGCTCAGCGGCGGCAGGGCCACCACGGCCCCCGCGTACGTCGGCGACGACACGCTGCTCGCCTCCCTGTGGCGAGTGGCGACGGCCCACGGCCTGATCGCGGAGGTCGAGGTCCGCGACCCCCTCCCGCCGGACGCCGGCTCCGACCGCCGCGCCCTCGCCCGCGCGGCCCAGTCGCCGGACACGACGGCGCCGACCTGGACGCACACGGTCCTGGTGGCGTAGGCACCCCGGCCGGGCGCCGACCCGGCATCCGACGCGGCGCGTCCCGCCCCGCCGGTGCGCTCGGTCCGGCTGCGTGGCGCCCCGGGGACGAGGTGCGTGCCGGTGGCTCGGCTGCCGGGAGGGACGCCGGCAGCGGCGACTGCGGGCGCGTACCGGCGCGCCGTGTACCGGCGAGCACGGTGCCGGTGGCGCAAGTGGCCCGTCCCAGCCCGGCGGGCGGCCCGGTATCGAATGCGGCGTGGCGGACGACGCGGGCCGCGGGACCCAGGACGCGGCCCGGCCGCCGAACGGGGCGCCGACCGCGGGCGCGTACGGACGCTCCGCGTACGGACGCTCCGCGTATGGACGCTCCGCGTACCGGCGCACACGGTGCTGATGGCTCCGGCCCGCTCCAGCCGGGTGGCGGTTCGCGCGGCCAGTGGCCATCGGTCGCGGAGGGTGTCGGCAGCGGCGGCCCGTGTGGATGGGCCGGGCGTGCTGCGTACCGACGCACAGGGTGCTGGTGGCTGGGGCGCGTCCCGCACGACGGGAGCCACCGGACCCGGGATGCGGCCCGGCCCGCTGCGGCCGCCGAGGCCGGACGCCCGCAGCGGCGGCCGCGTGCGCGCGTCGGCGCGCTGTCCAC
>NZ_WWIC01000251.1:0-68319 GCF_009872555.1 Streptomyces sp. SID5643 | reverse complement strand
GCCGTCCTGCTCGCCGTCGGCTGCCCCGCCGACGCCGACGCCCCGCACATCCGCCGAGCCCACCTGCGGGCCGGCTTCGCCGTCCACCTGGCCCATGTCACCGCCCGGCGCCACGGGCTGGCCGCCCGGCCCGTCGGGTCCTGGCAGCAGGCGGACCTCGGCGCCGCGCTCGGCGCCGCCCCGGGCCGGGACTGGGTCGTCCACGCACTGGCCCTCGGCACCCGCCACGCCGACGAGGAGAACACCACGTGATCGTCCACCCCGAGCTGCGCCGCGCCGCCCGTCCCGCACGGCGCCCCCTGCTCGCGGCCACCCTCCTGCAGGGCGCCGTCACCCTCACCCACCTGGCGCAGGCCGCCCTGCTGGCCCTCGCTCTCGCCGGCCTGGCACACGGAGACACCGGCCGGCTCCCGTGGCTGCTGGCCGCTGTGCTCGCCGTCGTCGGCGCCCGCGCCGGGCTCACCGTGGGACAGCGGCGTACCGCCACCCGTGCCGGAGCCCGGGTCCGGGTAGCCCTGCGGGACGAACTCCTGGCCCACCTGGGCCGGTTGGGGCCCGCACACCTGAACACGGCCCGGGCCGGAGCCGTCCGCACCACCCTCGTCGACGGGGTGGAGGGCGTCGACGCCTATGTCTCCCGCTACCTGCCCCAGCTCCTGGTCACCCTCACGGTGCCGCCCCTGGTCCTCGCCGCCCTGGCCGCCACCGAACCCCGGGCCCTCCTCGGCCTCGTCCCCGCCCTGCTCCTCGCCCTGGCCGGACCACGCGCCTGGGACCGGCTCCTCGCCACCCGAGGCAAAGAACACTGGGACACGTACGAAGGACTGGGCGCCGACTACCTGGAGGCCCTCCAGGGCATGCCCGCCCTGCGCGCCGCAGGCGCGGTCGGTCGCACCCGCGCCCGCCTTGAGGAGCGGTCCGCGGCGCTGCACCGCGCGACCGTCGCCAAACTGCGCGTGTCCCTGGTCGACACCGGCATCACCGATCTCGCCATCCAGGGCGGCACCGCCGCCGCGGCCCTCCTGGCGTGCTGGTCGGCCGTCACCGGATCCACCACGGCGACCGGCACGTATCTGGTGCTGCTGCTGGCCTCGGAGTGCTTCCGCCCCGTCCGCGACCTCGCCCGCGAATGGCACGCCGGATACCTCGGGGCCTCGGCCGCCGACGGCCTCGCGGCTCTGCGCACGGCCGAACCGGCGGTCCAGGACACCGGAACGGCCTCCGCACACCTGCGGACTCCGCCCGAACTGCGCTTCCACGACGTCCGGTTCACCTACGGCGGCGCACCGGCCCCGGCTCTGGACGGCGTCTCGTTCACCGCCCAGGCGGGCCGGACGACCGCGATCGTCGGCCCCTCCGGCGCCGGTAAGTCCACACTCCTCGCCCTGCTCCTGCGCCACCACGACCCGCAGGAAGGCCGGATCACCCTCGACGGACGTCCCACGACCGAGTACGCGCTCGACTCGCTGCGCCAGGGCATCGCCGTCGTCTCGCAGGAGACGTACCTCTTCCACGCCACCATCGCCGACAACCTGCGCCTGGCCCGGCCCGGCGCCACGGACGACGACCTGACGAGGGCGGCGCGCGCCGCCGGGGTCCACGACGAGATCACCGCCCTTCCCGACGGTTACGCCACGCTCCTCGGCGAACGGGGGGCCACCCTCTCCGGAGGCCAGCGGCAGCGCCTCGCGCTCGCGCGGGCCCTGCTGGCCGACGCCCCGGTGCTCGTCCTCGACGAGGCCACCAGCTCGGTCGACGAGCGCCGGGAGGCGGACATCGTCCGGGAGTTGCCGGCCGCCGCGAGCGGCCGGACGGTCCTGGTCGTCGCCCACCGGCTCGCGGCCGTCCGGCACGCCGACCGCATCGTCGTCCTCGACGGGGGACGGGTGGACGCCGTCGGCGAACACGCCGCTCTGGTCGAGGCCGGCGGCGTCTACACCCGGCTCGTCGAGGCCGGCCACGCCCACCGAGGAGAACTCGCCGCATGAGCACCGTCGCCGCCCCTGACGCGGACGCGCCCGCCCGGGGCGCGCTGCGCGCCCTGCTGCCCGCCCTCGCCGGGCACCGGGCCATGACGGCCCGCACCTGCGCCGCCGCCCTCCTCGAACAGGCCTCCCTCGTCGCACTGCTGACCCTGGCCGCCCACACCGTGGGAACCGCCGTCATCGACGGGCGGGCGCCCTCGGCCGGCACTGTCACCGTGCTCGTCGCCCTCGTCGTCCTGCGCGCCCTGATGACCTGGCGGGAGATGGACCTCTCGCACGACCTCGCCTACCGGGTGCTGGCCGCGCTGCGGGTACGCGTCTTCGACGGCCTTGCCCGCAGCGCGCCCGCCCGGGTGGCGGGACGGCGCAGCGGCGACCTCGCCGCCACCGCCATGGCCGACGTGGAGGCCCTGGAATTCTTCTACGCCCACACCACCGCCCAACTGCTGGCGGCCGGCACGGTCTTCACCGGCGGCTCGGTCGTTCTCGCCGCGGTGGAGCCCTGGCTGCTCGCGGCCGTGCTGCCGGTCGCGGTCCTGCTCGCGGCGGCGCCCTTCGCCGACGCGCGTGCACGCGCGGCGCGCGGCGGCCGCACCCGGACGGCCGTGGCGCACCTGTCGGCCGACACGGTGGAGACCGTCGACGGACTGCGCGAACTGCTCGCCTTCGGCGCCTTGGCGCAACGCCGCAGCAAGCTGGCGGAGCGGGGCCGGCAGGTGGGTGCAGCCCAGCGTTCCGAGGCCACCTGGGAGGCCGTCGCCGCCGCGGTCCGCGACCTCCTCATCGTGGCCGCGGTACTCGGCGTGGTGGCCGCGGCCGCGCACTCCGTGACGTCCGGTCGGCTGCACGGCGCCTGGGCTCCGGCGGCGATGGCGCTGGCCCTGTCCGTCCTCGGTCCCGTCGCGGAATCGGCCCGCGCCCTGAGCCAGGCCGTGGCACTGCGCGCCGCCGCCTCCCGCGTCGACGCCGCCGTCAAGGCCCCCGCACTGGCCCCGCCCCCCACCGCACCGCTGCCCCTGCCGCCCGGGCCGCTGGGCGTCCGGCTGCACGGCGTGAGCTTCGACTACGGCGGCACACCCGTGCTGGACGGTGTCGAACTGACCGTCCCGCCCGGGCAGACACTCGCCCTGGTCGGCGCCTCGGGTGCCGGCAAGTCGACCTGCGCCCACCTGCTGGCCCGCTTCTGGGACCCGGCAGCCGGCGCGGTCCAGCTGCTGCCCGCCGGCGGCGACCCCGTGGACATGCGGGAGGTGAGCGATGCGGAACTACGGCGTGCGGTGACGCTGGTGGGACAGGACACGCCCCTCTTCCACGGCACTCTCGCCGAGAACCTGCGGCTCGCCGCTCCCGAGGCGGACGACAGGGCGCTGGCCGAGGCGGCACGGCGGTGCGGCGTGGACCGGATCGCCCCGATGGACACCCTCGTCGGCGAACGCGGCGCCACGCTCTCCGGCGGCCAGCGGGCCCGGATCGCTCTCGCCCGCGCGCTGCTGGTCCGGCCGCGCGTCCTGGTACTCGACGAGTCCACCGCTCACCTGGACAACGCGGGTGACGCCCAAATCGCCACCGCTCTGGAGGAGGAGAGCCGTACGACGATCGTCGTCGCGCACCGTCCGGCCACCATCCGCCGCGCCGCCCGCATCGCCGTCCTGGAGGAGGGCCGCATCGTCGAGGAGGGCACCTGGGAGGAACTCACCGGCCGCCCGGGCAGCGCACTCAACCGCGTTCTGACCACCACGCCATGAGCCGGGCGCGGCCCTGACCTCCGGGGTCTGCTACGGGTCGGGTTCTGGCCGGTGGTCCGGCCCGGACAGGCAGCCGTCGCAGACGCCCGCGAGCTCGACCGTGTGCGTCACCGCGTGGAAGCCGATGTCACGCGCGGTCCTGGCCACCCACCGCTCGACCTCCTCGGCGTCGACGGCGAGGCTGAGCCCGCACACCCGGCAGACCAGGTAGTGGCGGTGGCCCTCGTCGGGTCTGGGCCGGTACAGCCGCTCACCGTCACGGTCGCGCACCACGTCGACCTGCCCGGCCGCCTCCAGTAACCGCAGCGTGCGGTAGACGGTGGTCAGCCCCACCGCCACGCCCTCCGCGGCCAGAGCGGCGTGCAGGGTCTGCGCCGAGACGAAACCGTCGCAGGCCCGAAGTGCCGTGAGGACCGCGGTGCGCTGCGGGGTGGTACGCCATCCGCCGGGGGTCGTCTCGTGCATACGTGTGCCTCCCATCGCGTCAGGAAGGCCGTCCGGGCGACGACACGGTGCCCGGACGCCCCGTGCTGCGGCTAGACGACCGCCGGACTCGCGTGCCCGTGTTCGAGATCGCAGGCGTCACCGGTGTCCCAGAGGGGAAAGGGATCGTGGGCGGGGAGCTGCTCGCCGTCGGCCATCAGGCATCCGGCAAGGGCGGCGTGCAGACTCGGCTCCCGCAGGCCGACACCGATGAACACCAGCTCCTGGGCGTGGGGCGCGCCGGTGTCCCGGACCCCGGACGGCTCGAAGCGGGCGACGGATCCGGCCTGTGACCACAGGCCTGTCACGCCCTCACGCCCGGCCAGGGTGAAGAAGCCCTTGGAGCGCAGCACTTGGCCGTGCGTCCCGCTGTCCAGGCCGCCGGTGACGAAGTCCCACAGCCGCCCGGGGTGGAACGGCACGGAGGACCGGAAGACCGTGGAGGAGATGCCGTACTCCTCGGTCTCGGGAACATGGTCGCCGTTGAGTTCCCGCACCCAGCCCGGCGCCTGCTGCGCGCGCTCCAGGTCGAACCGTCCGGTCTCCAGGACGTCGCGCACGCCGATCCGGCCGTGTACGGCGGGGATCAGACGGGCCGTCGGGTTCAGCCGTGCCAGCACCCCGCGCACCCGGTCCGCGTCGGCTGGGCCGACCAGGTCCAGCTTGTTGAGGACGAGCACGTCGGCGAACTCGACCTGGTCCACCAGCAGATCGCTCACGGTGCGCTCGTCGTCCTCGTACGGCGCGAGGCCCCGTTCGGCCAGGTCGTCACCGGTTCCCAGCTCGGCGAGGAAGTTGGCGGCGTCAACGACGGTGACCATGGTGTCCAGCCGGGCGACGTCCTCCAGGGTGGCGCCGTCGTCGCGGGCGAAGGCGAAGGTGGCGGCGACCGGCATCGGCTCGGAGATGCCGCTGGACTCGATGAGGAGGTAGTCGAAGCGGCCGTCCCGGGCGAGCCGTTCGACCTCCTCAAGCAGGTCGTCGCGCAGGGTGCAGCAGATGCAGCCGTTGGTCATCTCCACCAGCCGCTCCTCGGTGCGGGAGAGGGCCGCTTCGCCCCCGCGCACGAGGGCCGCGTCGATGTTGATCTCGCTCATGTCGTTGACGATCACCGCCACCCGCAGGCCCTCGCGGTTGGTGAGGACGTGGTTGAGGAGGGTCGTCTTCCCGGCGCCGAGAAACCCCGACAGCACGGTGACGGGGAGACGTCGGGAGGGCAGGGGCGTCAGCGGCTTGGGCTCGGCCACGGGGGTCCTCTCGGTCAGGAGGGTCGTACGGCGCGGACGCACCTCAGCATACGACAACGATTTTCATGTGCGGAACCCGGGTTCTCGCCCGCGACATCGCCGGATGTACGGCACAACCTTGTGGGCGAGTGGGGAGTCTTCTGATCGATCACGCTGTGATCGGAGCCATGAGGAGACCATCATCAACCCCATACGCAAGACTCTGACCGCCGGCGCCGTCGTCGGTGCCGTACTCGCGGGCGCGGCCGCCTGCGGCACGGTGGAGCAGCTCTCCGCCGGCCAGAAGCTCGACCGGGCCTTCGAGAAGCTCGGCAAGAAGAAGACGCTCTCCTTCGAGCTCGACCTGGACACGGACGTCGCGTCCCTGGAGGCCCTGGACGCCAAGTCCGACCCCGCGCCCGGTGAGGAAATCCCGGAGCAGGCCGCCGAGTTGCTCAGCGGTGCGAAGATCACTGTGACCGTGCAGTCGAAGCGTCCGCTCGACGAGTCCGGTGAGAAGGACCTCGTCGGCACGGCCCTGAAGGTCAGCACCCCGGACGGCGACCTCGCCGAGTACCGGGTGATCGGCGACTTCACCTACGTCCGCGCCGACATGGCCGCGATGGGCGAGATGGCGGGCAGCCCCGTGCCGGACGCCGACGACCTGCCCCCGGAGGCCGGGGCGATGAAGGACGTCATCGAGGGCAAGTGGGTCAAGATCAACACGAAGGAGATGGAGAAGGTCACCGGCGAGAGCCGGAGGGCCAAGGGCGGCCCCGCGCCCGCGCCGTCCCTCGACACCAAGACGCAGAAGAAGCTCGTGAAGGCCCTCCGGGAGGTGATCGCCCGTGAGGTGAAGTTCAAGACGGCCGACGGCGCGAACGGCACCGAGCACGTCAAGGCGACGGCCCCCTTCCGCACGCTGGTCACCGAACTGTTCGGCGAGATCCGCCCGTTGGTGAAGGACCTGCCGCCGGGCATGGATTTGCCGACGGACAAGGACCTCAAGGATGCTCCCAACGCCAAGGTGACGGCGGACTTCACGCTGAAGAACGGCGCGCTGTCCCAGGTGGACGTGGACCTCGCCAAGCTGGCCGGGACCGCCGACGTCAAGAAGCTGGGCCTGACCCTGCGGATGCGGGAGGGCGCCAAGCCCACCGTTCCGGCCGGTGCCACGAAGCTCGACCTGAACGAGCTCATGAACGGCTTCTTCGGCGGCTCGGAGATGGGCGACCCCGAGTCGGTGTGACCGGGGACTGCGTGGGGGCCGGTCAGGCTGTTCGGAGGTGCGGCCCCACGCGTCGGTGAGGGGAGTCTCCGCCGACCGGCGCCGTCCGGCCGCTGCGCTCAGTCGGGTCCCGTCCAGTCGAAGGGGAAGTGCTTGCTCGACTTCCCCGAACGCTCCCAGGAGATGCCGAACGCGTCGGCCCGGTCGGCGGCGGCCCGCCCCCAGGTGGCTGTCTGGCCGGCCCGGGATCCCAATCCTCCATGTCCCGAACCGATACCGGTCGTGTCCTCCGGACCGCCGCCCTCGGGACCGTGTTCGGCAGCGAGGGTTTCTTTACCCGATCGAACCCGCAGGAATGCCAAGTGCACGCCGCACGCGACCCCGGTGACGCCGAGGGCGCCGACGTCGCAATGGGTGGGGCGCCGCCGTCCCACCACTCGGCGATCACGGCAGATGGTCGGGAGGGCACCACAGCCAGAGGTCCGCGTTCCAGGGACACGGCCGTTCCGGGAACGTCGACGCCACCTCGCGGATCCAGACGGTCACCGAGCAGAGCAATCCGCTGCTCGCCGAACTCCTGCGTGAGTTCACGGAGCTGACCGGGATTCCCTGCCTGATCAACACCTCGTTCAACGTCGCAGGCGAACCCATCGTCTGCTCGCCCGCGGATGCTCTGTCCTGCTTCCTCAAGACGGAGATGGACCATCTGTTCCTCGGCAACTTCCTGGTTTCGCGAATCTGAACGAGTGGACACCTCCCTGGTTCGGGCGGCCGCAATCGTACTTCGGGAGGTTGCGCTACGCTCTACGCGAAGGAAGGGAGACAAGGAAAGTGTCGCTTTTAGAGGCAGATCCATATGTCGGTCATCACTGCGAGTCGACCACTCTTGTGAACTTGTTGCGGCAGCGAGAGATCGACTTGTCGGAGTCGCTCGTCTTCGGGCTCGCCGGTGGTTTGTCATTCATCTACTGGCGGACGAAGCAGATGCCGACACCGTTCATCGGTGGCCGCATCAAGCCCGACACGCTGTCCGACAATCTCGCGCACACGCTGAATCTGCGACTGTCCGTTCACGAGACGTCGTCGGTGAGCAGGGCGAGGGAACACTTGCTGGCCGAGCTCGATTCCGGAACCGTCGTCGGTCTCAAGCTCGACCGCTACTTCCTCGACTACTCCACCGACGACTTCCGGTTCGCGGCCCACTACGTGGCCTGCGTCGGCTATGACGACGACCGTTTCGCCCTGGTCGAGACACAGCCGCTCGGTCTGCAATGGGCCTCCGGCGAATCCCTGGCGACCGCGCGAAACGCTCGGGGCCCGATGAGTTCGCGCAATCGCGCCTTCACCATCGATCTCCCGAAAGGCGGCCTTCCTGACCTGGGTGAAGCCGCGCGTAAAGGCATCAAATCGGCGGCGGACAATTTCCTGAATCCGCCGATCTCCAACTTCGGGTACAAGGGCATGCACAAAGTCGCCGATCTGATGCCGCAGTGGCTCGACGATCTCGACTCGCCCGCCGAGAGCCTGCCCGAGATCTGCACGATCATGGAGGATGCGGGGACCGGCGGCGGCCTGTTCCGCATGCTGTGGGCGGAATTCCTGACGGAGGCCGCCGACATCACCGGCACCGGCGAGTTCCGGGAGATCTCGGGCGCGTACCGCGAAGTGTCGAAGAAGTGGACCGAGGTGGCCGGACTTCTGAAAGAGGCCGGAGACGCGTCGTCGCGGGAATCCCTCCACAGCGCGTCGAAGATCGTGCATGAGGCAGCCGACAAGGAGCAGCACCTGATGCAGCGCCTCCTGGAACTGTCCGGCTGACCGGGGCGCGTGCCCCTGAGGAATGCCGGGAGTGATCCGGCGCCTGCTGCCGATGGCGTGAGCGGTCAGCCCCTCGTGCAGCGGCGCCAGGACGGCCATCTCGCGCAAGGTACTCCGCGTGATCGCCGAGCCTCGGCCTATGGACCGTCGTACTGCATGACGGCGTGAGGTCGATCCGCGGGTAGGGGGCACCGCAGCCGAGGGTCGTGGCGAGATCAGAGGCACCGGACCGGCCGCTGTCAGTGGTGGCTGCGAGGGTGAACGGATGGACCGTGATGACGAGCAGTTGCTGCGTGGCCGGGTCTACGGCCATGACCACGACGACCCCGACCCGGGCCCGCGTCGCGGGCGGACATACGCCGAGCTCGTGGGCGGGCCGCTGGACGGACTGCTGCTGGACATCACGGGGTGGCGGGCGGAGGAGATCGACAAAGGAGCGGCCCTGCCCACCGAGCTGGGGCGGTTCCCCGGCGGCCGGGCACTGTACGAGCCGGTGCCCGCAGGCTCCCGCACACCCGGCCCGGGGGTGAGCTGCCGCTTCCACCACTTCGGGGACACGCCCTGAGAAGCGCTCCGACCTCTGGCCCTGGCCCGTCGCGGGCATGCCATTGCCGCTGGAGGTCAGTGGCTGCCGGTGAGTTCGCCGCTGACCCCGGTGCAGTCCGACGGCAGGGGGTTGGTTCATGGACCGCTCGTGGTGGAAGTGGGTCCTGTACGGCCGGAGGCGCTGCGCGGCGCGGAGGCACGGCCGACCGAAATTGACAGGGTTCGCACACGGGGCGAACCTGGAATCAGGCGCCCTGCACGTCCTCTCAGACTGTTCCTCCAGCACATTCAGGCAGCCTTCCTGGAGTACCTCACGGAGCAGGCCGACGCCTGACGGGCCGTTCCCGACCCGCTTCATGGCCACAGTGCCGCATCTCCTCCTCGTCCGGCCCCCGGACCATCCGTTACGCGCAGTCGCGCAGCTGAAAGGGGCGGCGTCATGCCCGAGAGATACGTCCACGACGAAGATGTGAAGGCGGCCATCGAGAGGCCCTACACCGGCGATGGCCCCGGCACCGACAACCTCGACGACCTGCCGGAGAGCGACTTCGGCCTCGCCGACGGCGACGCGGCGGCCGGCACCATCCCCTACGACCGTCCCGTCGCGGACTTCATCGACGAACTCAGCGCGACGGGCCACGTCACCCACACGTCGTACCGGAAGACATCGGTCACGCTGCACCACAACGCCGGCCGGCTTTCGCACCAGGGCGTGCTCGATGTCTGGAAGGTACGTCCGGCTTCGGCCCACTTCGACGTGGACGCCGCCGGCGCCGTCGCCCAGTACGTCAAGGTGCACGAGTACGCCTGGGCCGTCGGCAACACGGCCGGCAACCAGGGATCGATCAGCATCGAGATGGCGAACACGACGCTTGCGCCCAACTGGAGGGTGGGCGCGGCCACCTGGAAGAACGCCGCACGTCTCGCCGGCTGGCTCTTCGCAGAGGTGATCGGCGAGTCCCCCAGCAGGAGCAACCTCTTCTACCACCACCACTGGTCCTCGACCGTCTGCGCCGGCCCGTACATGGACCAGATCTACGACGAGGTCCTCGCTGCGGCACAGGTGGCGTACGACCACTTCCAGAACGAACCCCCCACCCTCCGGCCGGATTCCGAGCCGGCATCGGTCCAGCGCCGACGATGACCGGGCGGACGGGCAAGGTCCGCCCGGTCCATGCGGTCGCTCGGCCTTGCGGCCGGACGGCACGGCGCCCGGCCGCAAGGCGCGTACGCGCCGGTCGCGACTCAGCTGCTAGAAGGTGAGGTTCCAGGCGTTGATGCGCCCGGTGTCCTGCGCGGCGATGTCACGGACGCGCAGTTTCCACGTACCGGACGCGGTCTCCGACGAGGCGTCGACGGTGTACGTCTTGACCACGTCGTCCGCGCTGTCGCCGTCGGCGAAGTCCTCCAGGGAGTAGACCGATCCGTCGGGGGCGACGAGGGACAGCACCAGGTCGCCGCGGTAGGTGTGCTTGACGTCCACGCCGACCTTCAGCGCGGCCGGGGCGTTGCCCGTCACACCGGTCACGCTGATCGGAGACTCGACCGTGGCGTTGTCGGCGACGGTGACGTCGGTGGTGTTCTCGAAGTACCGGCCGGGCTGCGGCCCGGTGCCACCGACGGCCTTCAGCGCGTCGACCTGACCCTCTCCGAAGAAGGCGTTCTTCGCCGTGGTGCCGGTGCAGCGGCTGTCGGACGGGCACGCCGTGTCCGTGGCCTGGCTGCCCAGCCGTGCGCGGAGATCAGCCGGGGTGGCGGCCGGGTCGGCACTCTTCAGCAGCGCGGCGACACCGGCCACATGGGGTGACGCCATCGACGTGCCGTTCATGTTCCCGTACTTGCCGCCGGGAAGCGTGGAGTAGACGCCGTAGGCTCCGTCGCCGCCCGGGGCCGCCACGTCGATGACGTCCCGGCCGAAGTTGGAGTAGGACGCCTTGATGTTCCCGTTGCCCATCGCAGCGACGGTCACGACGCCGGGCAGCTCCGTCGGGATGTCGATGCAGGCGTTGGTGATGGTGCGGCTGACGGGGGTGGAGTCGTTCGGGCTCTCCGAGTCCGTGCGCTTGTTCGCCAGGTCGTAGTTGGAGTTGCCCGCTGCGGCGACCTGGAGCGAGCCCTTGCCCTCCGCGTACTCCTGCGCCCGGCGCACACCCTCGATGATGGCCGCCTGGTCGGGGTCGTCGGGGCAGTTGAACATCCACGGGTCCGTGTAATAGCTGTTGTTGGTGACGTCGAAACCGCGGTCACCGGCCCACATGAACCCGCAGATGGTGTTCTCGGCGAAGAACATGCTCGTGCTCGGCTCGGCGATGCGCACGGATGCGATCTTCACGCCCGGTGCGACGCCGACCACTCCCTTGCCGTTCTTCGCGGCGGCGATCGTGCCCGCCACGTGCGTGCCGTGGGTGCCGACGTCGCGCCACGCGCCGGTGCGGGTGTCGGCCTTGCCGTACGCGCAGGAGACGGAGTCCGCCGCGTCGAAGTTGGGGGCGAGGTCCTGGTGCCGTTCGTCCACTCCGGTGTCGAGAACACCCACCGTGACGGCCGGCGAGCCGGTGCTCACGGCCCAGGCCTTGTCGGCGTTGATCCTGGTCATGTCCCACCGAGCGGTCTCGGTGAGCGTGGTGGACGACTGTGCGGGAGCACCCGGCAGGGTGGGGGAGTAGGCGTCCGCGGGAACGTCCGAGGTGCGCGTCGCACCCACCTTCTGCACGCCCGCGACGGAGCGCATCGCGGTGGCGAAGCCGGCGGAGGTGGAGTGTGCGACCACCACACCGATGGCGTCGTAGTGCGCGAAGACGGAACCACCGTTCGCCGTCACGGCGTTGCGTGCGGCCGAGGTGTCACCGGGCGCGGTGATGACGAGGTAGGAGCGGGTGCCGGCGGCCCATCCGGCGGCGCTCTGGGCGAGCGTGGCGGCGCGGGCCGCGGCCGGACCCGGCGGAAGTCCGGTGTCCGCGTCGGCCGCGCCGGCGGGCGTGGCGAGCGCGAGGGCCGCTCCTACGGCGGCGACGGACAGCAGCGGCCGTCTGAGACGGCGCTGGGGTATGCGGGGGGTTGTCACAGCGTCCTCCGAGAGCCCGGGGCAAGGGGTGGCGCCGGCCGGGCCGTGGGCTGAATGGGTCGACGCAAGATCTCAGATGAGGGCATGACAAGGGAAGAGCCGACGGTGGATCAATCACCCCGCGCGGAGAAGTAGTTGACTCCGCTCCGGATTGATCACGCCCGTATGCAGCCCACGGCGGCGACAACCCGTGAGAGGCCGTCGCCGCCAGATCACGGGCCGGTGTCCGCGACCCCCCGGCAGGGGAGCGCCTCAGCGCTTCGTGTAGATGAAGCCCAGCTTGTCGACCTCGGCACCGGCCCGGCCGTGGAACCCGGCGATCTGCCACCCCGGCGGTGCGGTGCGCGTGACGCAGTCGGACGTGGGGGTTCCGCCGGACAGGCTCCTGCCGAGGTTCGTGGTGAACCGGGCGGAGAAGATCCGCGTCCGGCCGTCCTTCTGGCCCCGGCACAACTGGGCGGAACCGAGGTACTCCCCGCTGCCCAGGTCCAGGGACGACACCGTCCCGCCGGTCCCGCCGTGGCTGATGACCGTGCCGTTGCCGAGCGTCAGGCCGACGCCGTCGACGCGGGTGCCGCTGCGCAGTGAGAGGCCGACCGGACGCGCGCCCGCCGGTACGGAGTCGATGTCGGTGTAGTAGTCACCGTGGGGCCCGCCGAACTGCTCGCTGAGCTGGAAGTCCGCGGCGCGCGACCAGGAGAGGTCCACCTTGATCGGGTCGTGGTCGGACAGCATGAGCCCGTCATCGGTGAGGAACCGGGAGTGCTCGTTGTTGTAGGCGGTGGCGTTCAGCGACACGAGTTTGCTGCCCCGGTACAGGACCTTGTCCACGACCTCGCAGGTGTTGGGCACGGTGGGACCACTCTGGTCGCAGACCAGGGCGTCACTGCCCTTGGCGGGCGGTGTGCCACCGCGGACGAGCTGGACCCAGGGGTCGGTCAGACCGTTCGCGGCGGCGAACTCGGCGATGGTGTCCCCGGAGCGCGTGTAGCGCGTGTTGGTGTCGCCCATGACGACGACCGCGTTCCCGGCCGAGTGGGTCTTGATGAAGGCCGTCAGCTGGTTGAGGTTGTCCGCCCGCGCGGCCAGATCGCCGGGGTTCGTGCCGGCGTTGGTGTGCAGGTTGTAGAGGTCCACGTACACGCCCTCGGCGAGCCGCTGGCGGGTGAACGTGAACCCCTTGGGCGTGAGGCAGTCACCGGAGTCGAACTGGCAGGACTTCCACCGCACCCGCTCGAAGTCGTCGGTGTCGTACGGGAGTTTCGACAGGGTGTTGAGACCGCTGCCGATACCCGCACCCCCGCTGGTGGGGGTACGGTACGCGTGCGCGGTGTCCCCGGCGTAGAGAAACGCGTGGTAGTTGAAGTCCTCCTGGACGTTGACCACGTCGTACGGCGCGATTCGCCGGCCGATCTCCGTGGTGGCGGGTTCGCGCGGAGTGGGTGCTGAGGAGATGCTCTCCGGCAGGCCGGCGACGTTGTAGGCCAGGACGCTGAAGGACCCGGACACGGGGTCGGCGGCAGCGGCGGGGGACGTGTTCGTGATGAACCCGCCGATCGCGGCTGACGCCACCACGATGGAAGCTAGAAGTCGGGGCATGGAACCGAAACTCCTGACAACGGGGGGTGGGGGGCCGGAACTTACCGGTGGTAACGGCCCGCCGCCCGTCGCTTGCCCAAGCGAGACCGAATCTTGACCGACGGGTCCGGACCAGGCCGGGCGCCATGCGATCCCGGGTGGCGTCTGCTCTTCCGGCGGGAGTACGTCTGGGGCGCCGATACCCCCACCCCGGGCGACCGTTCGGCGCGGATCGGCATGCTGATCGCCGCTCAGCTCGGCGCGAAGGCCGCCAAGGGCGAGAGGAAGTGGGGCTGACGACGAGCGAGTTCGCCGCGTCCGCGGCCCCGGCCGATGCCGTGCGCCGCCCGTACCTGGCCCCGGCGGCCGGCGATCTGGCGGCGCTGCGGGCCACGCTCGCCGGCTGCACCGCGGCCCACCAAGGCACCGGCAGGCCGATCGACGTCCGGGTGGAGCACCACTTCGTGGTGCGCGGCGGCCTGATCGTCCGCTTCGAGCAGTCCACGGCCGCCGCGCTCGTCCGCGACGCGATGAGCCCGTGAGCTCCTTCTCGTGAGATTGGCCGTCGTCCCCTTTCTCGTCAGATCACCTCGTTCAACTCGGCCTGCATCCGCGATGCTTCGACGTCGCGCGCGACGGCCTGAGCGAGCAGCATCCGCAACACGAGCACGATGAGCGCGACGCCCAGGATGGCCAGGCCGACGCCGCCCATGATGACGGTGACGCCCGGATCGGCCTGCTGTCCCGGCGCATTGAGGATCGTGACGGCGAACCACACGAGGGCAGCCGCCACGATCGCGCCGATCACGGCGTCCACGTAGCGGAAGGCGGCCGGGGAGAACACGGTCCGGCGTCGCACCATCGTCACCAGTCGCCATACGCAGACCAGCACGACCTGGGCCGACATCAGGCCCAGGGTCGTGATCACGCGCAGCGGTGTCAGCGGGAGCGCCCCGTCCTCCGGGTCGCTCCCGCTGACCAACGTCCACACCATCAACGCCTGTACGAGCACGGTGCCGACGAGCAGCACCAGCAGCACAGCGCGCAGCACGCACAGTGGCAGCTTTCCCATGCCCCATCCTCCCATCGAGTTACGATGGGAATCTATCGAATTTCGATAAGTGAGGCAAAGGGGTGAGGCGCGAGGTCGGATGCCCCGAGGAGTGGCGCGGATCACGGCAGGTGGCGGGGAAGTGCGGAACAACGACACCTGGTTGCCCGTTGAACAAGCCGTGGGTGCGGATGGGACAGTGTCCCCGGGCCTCACCATTCGCCCACAGGGACGATCGTTCGGCTGAAGCCCTGTGGAGCCTTTCGCCGAGAGGCGACCGCCATCCGCGCCCACCACATGACCGCCCCGGCCGTGATTCCCCCGTCCGGCCGGGGCTTCCTCACGCCCCGGGCTCGCCTCACTTCTCCAGGACGAAGACAGGCTTGTGGCCGGCTCGACCGGAGGTCAGCACGTCGGCAATCTCGTCCCAGCCGTCGATGCCGCTGGTGACCGGCTCGGGGTGGAGAGTGCCCGCGGTCACCGCTTCCCGCTGGAGCGGATACGGTCGTCCGCGATCTCCTCGTCGGCGTAGATCGACCGCAGCGGTGTGCGGTGGATGCTGTCGGTGAGTTGCTGCACCTCGTGGCAGTAGGCGCCCAGGGCGAGTGCTTCACGGCTGGGGGAGTGGCGGTAGAGCGTGCCCTGTCCGACGCCCGCCTTCTTGGCGACCGCGCTCAGCGGCACGCCGGCAGAACGTGACAGTCCGACCAGGGCCACGTCCAGGATGTGCTCCCGGTTGCGCCGCGCGTCCGACCGCCGGGGCCCGGCCTTCCTCGACTCCACACGACTTCAGGCCAAGGACTCGAAGTACGCCTTCTGTGAGGGGTAGTAGTCCTCGAAGTCGGGCCGCTGCCCGTCCGTGCGCGCGGCGGTGAGCATGTCGAGGTAGTACTCCCAGCCCGGTCCGGTCTCGCCCAGGTGCTCCGTGGAGGCGAGATGCTGGATCAGGCGGAGCTCGGTGATGCCGTCGGATTCGGCCAGCAGCAGCTCCATCGACCAGGATCCCGCCTCGTCCTCCATCGAGACGGCGAGACGGCGCGGCGGCTCGCAGGCTTCGATCCGGAGCGGGCACCAGGGCGCCGACTCCTCGAAGACGAGCTGCACCTCGACGGCGCGGCCGGGCGCCGCCTCGCCGCGCCACGGGCCGAACCAGCGGGCGGTGCGCTCGGGCTCGGTGACACTCGCCCAGACGTCCTCGGCCGGGGCGCGGTAGATGCGGGTGAGGACGAGGTCGTGCCCCGTCGGCGTGGCGATGAGTCGTCCGGTGGGCTCCATGGTCATGCCGTGTCCTCCTCGGTGTGGCGCGCGGTGTGTCGATCCTCGGTGGGCCCGGCCCGGCTGCGGTCCCGTCGGGTGCGGTAGACCTCGGTCTCCAAGGCCGAGAGCTGCTGCGACCAGCCGGCACGCCGGGTGTCGAACTGGGCGAGCCAGGCGGCGAGGTCGCCCAGTCGGGTGTGGACGAGCGAGTAGCGCCGATGGCGTCCGATCTGCTGGTCGCGGACCAGGCCGGTTTCCCGCAGCACCCGCAGATGGCGGCTGACCGCGGGGCGGCTGATGTCGAACCGGGCAGCGATGTCGCCGGCCCTCAGAGGGGTGACACGCAACATCATCAGGATCTCCCGCCGTACGGGATCAGCGATGGCGTCCGCTACCTCGCTCAGTTCGTCCACCCTGAAAGCGTAACCTATAGGTTACGCTTTCAGGGTGGACCGCCGTCCTCCGTCGAACAGGGAGGACGGACCGCCGTTTGCGAGGTGGTCGCCCTGTTCCCGCGGCTCCTCGTCAGCCACCGATGGCGGCCGCTGACTCCAGGACGGCTGGCCTGACCCTGCTCGCTCGACGGTGAGGAGAGTAAGTGCCCGTTCTGATCAATGCTGTTGATGCCCGCCCGCGCGTGTACTACAGGACCATTCAGATCGGCCCCATCTTCTTCGAAGAAGCACCGGTGGACGACGACGTCGTTCAATTCCCCGGAGATGGGTGGAGCCTTACCTCCAGCGACAATGATTTCTACCCTTTGGTGCGTTTGCAGGTATGGGACGGGCCCGCTCCTCGGCCGCCAGGCGCTTGGGAGTACGAACGGGCTTTCCACGCCCCGATGGCGGATCGTCTGGAGGTCGTCGACCTGAATGGAGTTTCCTACGGCGAGATCGCACTGAGGCCGGGGCGCTATCACCTGCGTTTGCTCCGCCGTGGGCAAGATCATGTCGAGGCATCGCAGGCTCTCGACCCCTTCCCGCCTGAAGGGCCGCACGAGGATCCCCTTGAGGTGTGGGTCGTGCAGATGTGGCTGTAGGTCGTGTCTTCTGGTGAGCAGTGGTGCTGGAGCCGCTGCTGTCCTCCGCGATGTCCGGCAGGCCGACTCCGGACTACGGTCGTCCTGACAAGATCCGGCGTGGCGTTGGGTCCCGCCAGGTGAGGCCGGTCCGCTGCCGGCACGGAATCTGGTTGATCACCCAGCGGTGGCATTGCCGGCGTCCACCCCGCCCGTGATTCGCCGGCAAGTGCGGCTGCGGCCGAGCCCACTCTTCATCCGAATGATCTCCCGCCCCATGTCCCACGGGAGCAGTTCCGAGCAGGAGCGTCACACGACCCGTCGCCTAGCCTCCGTACAACTGTCGGATGTGTGGGCGCCCTTCGGGTCGGCCCCGCCCTTCGGGTGTAGTCGTCTTTCCAACCCTGTGGCCCGGCCGGCGTCGCCCTGTGGCAGCGATCGAGTCGCGCCCCGCCGCCACGCCCCCCGTGCGGCCACGCCCACGCATGACCGGCTCAGTCCTGTTGCAGAAAGGGGCCGGTCCGGTAGCCGTGACCGTCGGCGGGGCGGTCGCGGCCACCGCAGACGGCGGCCTCGGCATCGGCACCGGGCTCGGCGGCGCCTACTTCGCCATGCCCTTGGGCGTCATTTCCGTCGCCCTCGGACGGCAGGCCCGCTCCCGCCGAACCCGGTGACCAGGACCCGTCCCACCTGCTGTCTGCCACCCGCCGGGCAGCCCGGCCTCACTTCAGGTGCCGGTCCAGGAACCGGCAGCTGTCCTCCAGCTCGAACCACGGGGTGCCGGTGTGCCCTCCCGGATTCGCGTGCAGCGTCTTCTCCTCACTGCCGAAGGCGTCGAACAGGTCCAGGGCCCGTTGCCGGGGGTTGCCCTCGTCGTCCCACTGCAACAGGAACAGCAGCGGGACGGTGACCTGCCGGGCCTCCTCGCGCTGGGCACGGGGCACGTAACCACCGGCGAAGAAGCCCGCGGCCGCGATGCGCGGCTCGGCCACCGCCAGCCGGATGCCGAGGGCGGCCCACCCGCCGGAGTACCCGACCGGGCCGCCGATACCGGGCAGTTCGAGGAGGGCGTCCAGCGTGGACCGCCATTCCGGGACCGCGTTGTCGACCAGTGGGCCGACGAGGGACTCGAAAATCTCATCGACCGGCTCGCCGGCCCGCACCGCACGTCGGAGCTCGGCACGGGCCCGCTCGTCCGCGGCGGAACGGGGGCGGTCGCCGCACCCGGCGGCATCGATGGTGGCCACGGCGTAGCCGCGCGCCGCGGTGTACCGGGCCCGGGCCACCAGCCGCGCGTCCGCCTTGGGCAGGCCGTTGTTGTGGGCCATCAGAACCAGCGGGGCCGGTGTGGAACCAGGAGTCCACAGGGTGCCGGGAACCTCGCCGAGGGTGAAGGCGCGCTCGACGACACCCTCGTCGAGGAGCTGTTCAGAAGTGAAGTGCATGGTCGTGCCTTTCGGGAGGGCGCTTGAACGGCGCTCCCGGACGACCTATCGCCCGACCGTGACCCCGGAGAGGAGCACCCATGTCGACACTGCGTTCACGGGTACCACCTCCTCGTTCTCTCGCACGGCCTCCAGGGACAGTAGCAACGGTCCCCACGGCCTGCCACCGATGTCGCGCCCCTGAGCGGACCCTGACCCGACCCGGAAAAGCCCCTGACCGAGGCTCCACTCGGGCGCCGGCAGATCTACCGTGACGACGGTGCCCCGGCCGGCTCCGCACACCTGACACGAGCACTCTCTTCGAGGAGGACCCATGCCGTCAAGGCGCAGATCCTTACCCCCGCGGCGCATCGCCGCGCGGGGCACGGCCCTGGCCGTGGGGGCCGTCATGACCCTCACCGCCGGCCTGGCAGCCGCTCCCGCGGTCCACGCGGCGCCCTCTGTCACAGAACCCCTGCGATGGGCACCGTGTGACCAACCGGCGAAGCCCGGAGCCGAGTGCGCCACCCTTTCCGTGCCGGTCGACTGGGCCTACCCGGGCGGGCCGAGATTCGAGCTGGCCGTGGCGCGCCGCAAGGCCACCGACCCCGGCGCGCGCGTCGGCTCGATGGTGTTCGGCCCCGGCGGGCCGGGCGACTCGGGTGTGAGGATGGTGGTGGACCGTGTCAGCCGATTCAGCCCCGAGGTCCGCCGCAGGTTCGACATCGTCAGCTTCGACCCCCGCGGCGTGAGCGGCAGCAACCCGGTGACCTGCTCCGGAGACCTGCTCGCCCAGCGGCCGTCGCCGGTGCTGGAAAGCCAGGCGGACTTCGACGCCACCATGGCGTACAACAAGCGGCTCCGTGCCGACTGCCGGGCCCGCACCGGGCCGGTGTTCGACCACCTCGACACCGCCCAGACGGTCCGGGACGTGGACGCCCTGCGCGCCGCACTCGGCGAGCGGAAACTGACCTTCCACGGCAGCTCGTACGGCACGCTGCTCGGGGCGCAGTACGCCGAGACCTACCCGCGTCGCGTGCGCGCGATGGTGCTGGAGAGCGTCATGGACCACAGCGTCAGGGCCACTCGTGACTTCCTGCGGGCCGAGGCGGCCTCGGCCGCGGATTCCTTCCAGGAGTTCGCGAAGTGGTGCGACGGGACGGCGGACTGCGCGCTGCACGGCCGCGACGTCCGCGCCGTCTGGCGGGGCCTGCTGACCCGGGCCGGACGCGGTGAGCTGGAGGACCCGGTGAAGCCGGGCAGCGCGCTGTCCTCGACGGACCTGGTCAACAAGGTCGCGTTCCGGAAGTTCTACGAGGCCGACTACGCGGGCCTGGCGACGGCGATCGCGGCCATGCACGCGAGCGAGCCGCTGCCCGCGTCGCCCACCTCGACCGCGCCGCTGCCTCCGGCGACCCCCGTCTTCTGCTCGGACTGGCACCTGCCGGTGCGCGACCACCGGGCGTACGCCTCGCTCGTCGCCACGATGAACAGGACCGCGCCCGACCTGCCCTACCTGCTGCCGATCCACATGGTGGCGGCGTGTCTGGGCGCACCGACCGCCAACCCGCAGCACCGCCTGGACGTACGAGGCGCACCGCCCATCCTCGTGTCCAACGCGCTGCACGACCCCGCCACCGGTCACCCGTGGGCGGTCTCGGTGGCTCGGCAGCTCGGCCGCAGCGGCGTGCTCCTCACCTACGAGGGCCACGGCCACGGCAGCGTCACCAGCGGACCGTGTATGGAGAACGCCGTGGACAGCTACCTCACCGACCTGGAGGTCCCGTCACGGGGCACCCGCTGCCCCGCCCTGGACCCGGTCAGAGCGACGGGATCGCCGCCTCGGCCGCTGCCTTGATCCGGGCGGCGAAGGCGGGCGCGTCCTTGCGGGCGGCGGTGAGAGCCAGGCCGACGAGCAGCTTGCCGAGTCCGTGGCCCTCCAGAACGTTGTGGAGACGGACCCGCGTCCTGCCGTCGGCCAGCGGCTCCAGGTCGTAGCCGCCCTCGGCCACCGCCACGCTGTTCTTGGACACCTCCGTCCACCGGATCCGCGCCGGGGCGTCCAGCTCGGTGATGCGGAACTCCCTGGCCGTCTTCACGCCGGCGTCCTTGACCGTGCTGCGGAAGACCGTGCCCACGGCGGTCGGCGTCTGGGGAACCCGCTCGATCCTCAGCACCCGCGGGCTGAACTGCGGATCGTTGCGCCCGTCGGCGAGGTAGTCGAACACCGCCTCGACGGGCCGGTCGATCTCGGTGGTCGCTTCGAACTGTCCTGACATGAGGGCTCCTCGGTCACTGGGTCCGCGCGGTCGTGAAGGGCCGTCAGTGCGTCCTGCCGTAACGGCATCGAGACCCTACGGGAGCGCCGGGCACCCCGCGAGGCGACAAGCAGGCCATCGGGGTGCCGGCCCGGAGGGCGGAAAGAAGCCGGGGTGCCAGGCGGGTGGCCAATGCTCCGTACGCCACACCACAGATCAGGGAGAGCAGCAGGGCCGCCACGGGGGAGTGGTCCCGCAGGTGGGGATAGACCTGGAAGTGCGTCAGGTAGATGTAGAGCGAGCTGCCCGCCAGCACGCCCGCCAGCCGGTTGACCGGGTCGATGCTGGGCAGGGCGGGCACCCAGAGCAGCAGGACGAGGCCGCCGAGCACGATAGAGGTCCGCAGGGTCTGCTCCCCGGGGAAGAGACCGGGCACGGTGACGAGCGTGACCGCGGTCAGCCCCAGCCGCTGTCCCGCCGTACGGGCCCGGGCCGCCGCCCAGCCCAGTGCGAACAGGAAGAAGACCACGGTCGGGCTCAGGTGGAAGCGCACGTGCGCGAGGCCGAAGGGGTCGTAGCGGCCGACGAGCCCCAGGCCGACCAGTGCCAGGGCGAAGCCGAAGGGGGTGCGCCGCTCCGCGCGGTGCAGCCAGGGGATGGCCAGCAGAGCCGCCAGCCCGGCCAGGAAGTAGACCAGCGCTTCGACGAACCAGTAGCGCCACTCCGGGTCGGAGTTGTCCTGTTCGAAGAGGCTGTTGGCCAGGACGACGTTGGCCAGGTCGTACTCGCGGGTCAGCAGCAGTGCGAAGGCGATCCACACCATGCTCGGAACGGCGATGCGGGCGATGCTCCGCACCGTCCTGCGCAGACGCTCCCGGCGTTCGCCGACGGAGAGGTGGAAACGCGCGAAGTTGTATCCGGCGACGCCCAGCAGCACGTGGGCGCCGCCCTGGACCAGGAAGACGGGGATGTGCGAACCGACGACGAGGACGATGCCGACCGCCCGCAGGGCGATGCTCGTCTCCAGGCCGCGCCGCAGCCCGCGCCGCGGGACGGCCGGGGGCGTGCTCCCCGCGGTGTCCGGTGTCCGCAGCCGGCGGATCGGTGTGGTGTGCCAGTCGGAGGGCAGCACGCCCAGGACCTGCTCCAGCCGCAGTGACATCTCGACGTACGAGAGTGAGTCGCCGCCCAGACTCACGAAGCTGCTGTCCTCGGTGACGTCGGTCCGGTCGAGGATCTCGGCGTAGAGGACACAGAGGTCGTCGTCGCCCGGGACCGGCGCCGAGGCCGAGGCGTCACGGGTCAGCCGCCGTACCGCTTCGTAGTCGGTCTTGCCCGAGGCGAGCCGCGGAAGCTCGGCCACCGGCAGCACTCGTATGGCGCGCGGCGGCAGACCGCAGCCTTCGCTCACCAGCCGCCGTACGGCCGTCGCCTCCGCACCCGCCGTGCCCGCCGCGACGACGGTCAGTGCGTCGTCGTCGCCCACGCACGCCGCGCGGATGCCGTGCCCTTCCAGTTGCGTCTCGGCCCGGTGCGGGTCGAGACGCAGACCGAGGATCTTGATGAAGCGGCTGCGCCGCCCCACGATCTCGTACAGCCCGTCGGGGGCGCGCCGGGCGATGTCCCCGGTGGGCAGTTCCTCCAGGGTGCGGCCGAGAGCCAGGTCCGCGGGCGTCTCGGCGTAGCCGAGCATGACGTTGGGGCCCGAGTAGACGAGTTCACCGGTGTCGGGCGTTCCGATCCCGTCGACGGGGCGCAGCCGGAAGGAGCCTCCGGGGATCGGCACGCCTATGGCCTCCGGGCGCTCCTGCGCGAGCGCCGGGGGCAGATAGGCCATCCGGGCCGTCGCCTCGGTCTGCCCGTACATGACGAACAGCTCCCAGCCGGATCTCCGGCCCAACTCGGCGAACCTGGCGACTCGTTCGGGTGCCAGGCGGCCGCCGGCCTGGGTCACGTAGCGCAGGTGGGGCAGCCGCATGTCGGCGAAGCCGACCCGGTCGAGCAGGTCGAAGGTGTACGGCACCCCGGCGAGCGCGGTGCCGCGGGCCGCACGGAACTCCTCCCAGAAGGCGGTGTCGGCGACCGACCGCTCGGTGAGGATCACTCCGGCGCCGCGCAGCAGGTGACTGTGGATGACGGACAGGCCGTAGCAGTAGTGCGGGGGCAGGGTCGTGGCCGCGCGGTCGGACTGACGAATGCCAAGGTAGGCGGCTATCGACTCCGCGTTGGACTGGACGTTGTCCTGCGAGAGCCGGACCAGCTTCGGTGAGCCGGTCGAACCGGACGTGCTCAGCAGCAGCGCCAGATCGGGGTGGAGGGTGTGCGTGCTCGTCCGGTGCCGCTCGTCGAGGGTCCAGGTGCCGTGCTCGTCCGGGCGCGCGACGACGTCGGGGTCGTAGGCGGCGGTCAGAGCGTCGATGGTGGAGGCGCTGTCGCCGGGGACGAGCAGGACGGGGTGCCCGTCGGCGAGGGCCGCGAGGTGGACCACGAGAGCGTCGGCCCGGTTGGCGCCGGCCAGCAGCACGAGGCGGCGCGTGCGGCCGAGGCGTTCGGCGGTGGCCGCGACCCGCTCCGCGAGCGCTCGGTACGTCAACTCGCCCGATGGCGTGATCAATGCGGTGCGATCACCGTGAGCCGCGAGGTCACGCGCGAACGGCACACCCGGTCGACACGCGGGCGGCTGCGGAGACGGAGAAGGGGAAAGGCGCGGAAACGCCGTGGTCAAAGGGGCCGGAGCAGGTCGGGACGAGTCGATCACGGGCGCGCAACCTTTCTGCGGCAGCGTCCGCACAGAGCACTGTCCCTTGACGGTTAGGCAAGCTTTACCTTATTCATAGCATGCTCACATCTGGCTTGAAAGTATCGCTTCACCGCTCGCTGACCCGACGACGCAAACCCGCGGCGTACCGGCGAACCACCCAGGAAGGCACACACATGCGACGCCCCTCGGCTCGCCGGATCACCGCGCTCCTCGCGGCCGGCCTGCTCCTGCCCGTCCTCGCCTCCTGCGGCTCCGGCGACGACGAAGGCGGCTCCGCGCAGGGCGGCGACTCCGCCCTCGTCATCTACTCCGGGCGCAACGAGAAGCTGGTCAAGCCCATCCTGGACAAGCTGGAGAAGGCGGTCGGCGCCAAGGTCGAGGTGCGCTACGGCGACAGCGCCGAACTGGCAGCCCAGATCCTGGAGGAGGGTGACCGCACCAAGGCCGGGCTGTTCTTCTCGCAGGACGCCGGGGCCCTGGGCGCCCTGTCCAAGGAGGGCATGCTCGCGAAGCTGCCGCAGTCGAGCCTCGACGAGGTGGACAAGGCCTACCGCGGCGAGGCGGGCGACTGGGTGGGCCTGTCGGGGCGGGTGCGCGTCATCGCCTACAACCCGGACAAGGTCGCCGAGGACAAGGTCCCGGACCGGGTGGCCGACGTGATGAAGCCCGAGTGGAAGGGCAAGGTCGGCTTCGCGCCGACCAACGCCTCCTTCCAGGCCTTCGTCACCGGCATGCGCGTCCTGGAGGGTGACGACGCCACCCGGCTGTGGCTCAAGGGCCTGAAGGCCAACGGGAAGGTGTACACCAACAACCTCGCCACCCTCGACGCCGTCGAGTCGGGCGAGGTCTCCCTCGGCCTGGTCAACCACTACTACTGGTACGAGAGGGTCGCCGAGAAGGGCGAGGACAAGGTCGGCGCACAGCTCAAGTTCCTGCCCGGGAAAGACCCCGGCGCGCTCATCAACGTCGCCGGCGTCGGCGTCCTCAAGGACGGCGGCCAGGCAAAGACCGCACAGAAGGCCGTCGACTACCTGCTGTCCAAGGAGGCGCAGACCTACTTCGCCGACACGACCAAGGAGTACCCGCTGGCCGCGGGCGTCACCAGCAGCGTCGAAGGCCTGCCGCCGCTCGAGTCCCTGGAGTCCCCGGACATCGACCTGGGCAAGCTCGAATCCCTCCAGGAGACGCTGGCCATGCTCCAGGACGTCGGACTGGTCTAGGAAGCCGAGAAGACCCCTCAGAAACCCCGAGCCCGACGTGACCACACCGGTATCCGGAGGCCGCCCGGCCGGAGCACCCGCTCCCGCCGGGCGCCGCCCCCTGCGCAAGACGGACCGCGCCCCCGCCGGCCGCAGACCTCCATGGGTGCTGCTCGTCCCCGCCTGCGTCGCCGCGCTGTTCGCCCTGCTGCCCCTGGGCTACCTCGCGGTCCGCGCCTTCGAACGCGGTCCGCGCTACGCCTGGGACGTCGTCGGCGACGAGCGGACGCTGCAACTCCTCGCCCGCAGCCTCTCCCTGACCGCCGTCGTCGTGGCGGCCTGCCTGGTGCTCGGCGTCTCCCTGGCCTGGCTGACCGTACGCACGGCCCTGCCCGGGGCACGCGCCTGGTCGGTGCTGGTCACCCTGCCGCTCGCCGTGCCCAGCTACGTCGCCGCCTTCGCCTGGCTGGCCAGCGCACCGCGGACCGCCGGCTTCGCCGGGGCGGCACTCGCCCTCACTCTCGTGAGCTTCCCCTACGTCCACCTACCGGTGGCCGCCGCGCTGCGCGGGATCGACCCGGCTCAGGAGGAGGCCGCCCGCTCCCTGGGCCACGGACCGGTGCGCACCTTCCTGAGGGTCACGCTGCCCCAGCTGCGCCCGGCCGCCGCGGGCGGAGCGCTGCTCGTCGCGCTGTACGTGCTCTCCGACTTCGGCGCCGTATCGCTGATGCGCTACGACACCTTCACCCGCGCCATCCACACCTCCTACCGCGCCTCCTTCGACCGCACCCCGGCCGCCGCGCTCAGCGTCGTGCTGGTGGTGATGACGGTGGCGCTGGTCGCCGCCGAGACCCGCACCCGGGGACGCGCCGGCCATGCCCGGACCGGCGCCGGCACCGCCCGGCCGGCCGTCCCGGTGCCCCTCGGCCGCTGGCGGATCCCCGCCCTGGCCTGGTGCACGACGCTGGTGGCCGCGGCGGTGGCGTTCCCGCTCGGCACCCTCGGCTACTGGCTGGCCGTGGGCAACTCGGCGACATGGGACCTGGGCGCGCTCGGGGAAGCCGCCTGGACCACCCTCGGCGTCGCGGCGGCCGGAGCCGCCCTGACCACCCTGCTGGCACTGCCCGTCGGGGTGATCGCCGCGCGCCACCGGGGACGCGGAGCCCGGCTGCTGGAACAGGCCGCCTACGCCGGCCACGCGCTGCCCGGCATCACCGTCGCGCTCTCCCTCGTTTTTTTCGCGGTGCGCTACGCCTACCCGCTCTACCAGCAACTGCCCCTGCTGATCGGCGCCTACGCCGTGCTGTTCCTGCCGGTCGCGGTCGCCGCCACCCGCGCCGCCGTGCTCCAGGCGCCGCCCGTGCTGGAGGACGTGGCCCGCTCCCTGGGCCGTTCGCCCCTGCGGGTACTGCGCGAGGTGACCGTGCCGCTGGCCGCACCGGGTGTCGCGGCCGGTGCCGCGCTCACCTTCGTGGTCTGCATGAAGGAACTGCCGGCCACGCTGCTGCTGCGCCCCACCGGCGTGGACACCCTGGCCACCCGCCTGTGGACCGAGACCGGATCCGGCTCCTTCGCCGCCGCCGCACCCTACGCCGCGGCCCTCATCCTCCTGGCCGCCGTCCCCTCCTACCTCCTGGGCAGGCACCGCACATGACCGACCACGGCAACGAGCTCCGCATCGAGCAGCTCACCAAGTCCTACCGCTCCGGCGCCCCCGTCCTCCAGGGCCTGGACCTCACTGTGCCGGGCGGGACACTGGCCGCCGTGCTCGGCCCCTCCGGCTGCGGAAAGACCACTCTGCTCCGCGTCGTCGCCGGGTTCCTGCGGGCCGACACGGGCACGGTCGCGCTCGGCGGACGCACCCTCGCCGGACCCGGCGTGCACCTGCCGCCGGAACGGCGGCGCATCGGCATCGTGCCGCAGGAAGGCGCCCTCTTCCCGCACATGACCGTGGCCCGCAACGTGGCGTTCGGGCTGACCGGCCTCGACCGCGGTGAGCGCCGCCGCAGGACGGCGGACATGCTCGACCTCGTCGGACTGGCCGGGTACGGCGACCGCATGCCGCACGAACTGTCCGGCGGACAGCAGCAGCGCATCGCCCTGGCCCGGGCACTGGCCCCGCGCCCCGCACTCGTCCTGCTCGACGAACCGTTCAACGCCCTCGACAGCGCGCTGCGCGCCGGTGTCCGGGCGGATGTGCGATCCGCCCTGCGAGCGACCGGGGCCACGGCCCTGCTGGTCACCCACGACCAGCAGGAAGCCCTCTCCACGGCCGACCTCGTCGCCGTCGTACGGCAGGGGCGCGTCGCCCAGTGCGACACCCCCCAGGACCTCTACCGGCGCCCGGCCGACCCCTGGGTCGCCGGTTTCGTCGGCGACGCGGTCGTGGTCCCCGCGACGGTGCACGGGGGCGGCTCCGCGGCCACGACACCTCTGGGGACCGTGACCCTGACCGTCCCGTCGAAGGGCCGCAGCACGGGCACCGTCGTGCTGCGGCCCGAGCAGCTGCAACTGACCGAAGCGGACGCGGAGGAGGCCGTGCGGGGCACCGTCAGGGACGTCTTCTACTACGGCCATGACGCCAAGGTGACCCTGAACGTTCAGGGCGTCGACGACCCGGTCGACGTCCGCGTCGCCGGGCCGCTGCCGGTCGGACCCGGCCAGGAGACCGCGATCCGCGTCACCGGTGAGGCGACGCTGCATCCGTAGCCGGCCCTGCTGCTACCGCTCGCGCAGGTCATCGACCCCGGCGGCGAGCACGGCCGTCTTGTGCAGGTGCGTGCAGTACCTGCTCACGTACGCGTCGTCGATCGCCGGGAGGACCCGGTCGAAAACCGCCAACAGCCGTGTGAGGGCTGCGCGCTGCCGTTCGGCGAGGGGCCCCTTGAGAGCGCTCGCCGCGCAGCCGTAGGCGTCCGCGTCGAGCATCACCATGATGACGGCCGAGCACATGGCCATGCTGTTCTCGCCCCGCACGATGTCGCGCAGCGCACCGACGTACCGGTCGAAGCCGGCCGGCTTGTCGGTCTCGCAGGCCCGCTTCCAAAGGGCAGAACACAGCCGGAAGTTCAGTCAGACGGGATCCCGTGGGAGTGGTCATCCGGGACCGGCTTTGCCGAAGACGTACGCCGGATAGCACGTGCCGCGCCCGATGGCCTGGTGGGCCCGGACGATCGCGATGACCTCGTCCCACTCGCCGGCGTCGAGTTCCCTCAGGCCGGGCCACCGCACGCACAGGGCCCGTCGCCCGGCCCTGCTGGACGCGGTGCCGGCGAACAGGGCGGAGAGCCGGGCCGCCCGGTGGAGTACGGGGGTGGTCCAGTCGAGAACCCGTTGCGTGGTGAAGCCGGCGGCGGCTGCCATCAGCGGGTAGCGCTCGTACGGTTCGATGTCGTCGAAGCGCCAGGTGCCGCGTACGAGACCGTTCGGGTCGAGCGTTCCGATCGGCCGATCCCTGCGGGACGTGACGTCCACGAGGACGAGCCGCCCTCCGGGGCGGAGCAGTCGGAAGCTCTCGTTCAGGAACGACTCGCGGCCTTCATGGCCGAAGTGGAAGGCGGCTTCCAGGCAGTGCACGCGATCGAAGGAGCCGTCCGCGAGCGGGATGCCCGCCGCCTGGTGCGGCAGAGCCGTGGCGTCCGCGACGGCGAAGCGCGCGCCCGAGCGGCTGCCGAAGCGACGACGGGCCTGGTCGATCTGCGAGGGCTGGACGTCCACCCCCAGGGCCCGGCATCCGGCGGCGCCCAGCCGCGCCGTGGTGTCACCGCGCCCGCAGCCGGCATCCAGCACGAGCTGTCCGGGCCGGGCCTCCAGCAGCGCCAGCGACCGGCGGGCCAGCCGGCGCTGGAAGAAAACCGGCCCCGCAAGGGCGGCGACCGGAAGGGTGGGCCGTGTGAAGTAGCCGATGTTGGCCAGCGCGTCCCAGCCGAGATGCTTCAGGACCCGGAAGAGCACACTGTCGTCGCTGTAGGCACCGGTGAGGCTGCCGCTGTCGTCCATCCCGCATCCCCTGCTTCCCGTGGACACGACTGTGGTCCGCTTCCTGTCTCACCGCCGCGACCTGTATCTACACTGAGCTCATTAGGGATGTTCCTGACCTACCGGAACCATCATGCGCCGTCAGCGGATGCTCGTACCGGTCCTCACCCTGGTCCTCGTCATGGTGCCCGTGGCCTCTGCGCGGGCACAGGGTGAGGAAGTCCCGCGCGGGCCCACCTTCGCCGCGCGCGCTTTGCAGGCGCTGATCGACGGCATCCAGTTCGGAGTGATCATCGCGATCACCTCGGTAGGACTCTCGCTGATCTTCGGGACCATCCATCTGATCAACTTCGCGCACGGCGAGTTCGTCACCATCGGTGCCACCTTCGCGTTTTTCCTCAACGTCTCCCCGGCCGGTCCCGGATGGCACCTGATCCCCGCCGCCCTCGCCGCCGTGGTCTTCGGCGCCCTGCTAAGCGGGGCCGTCGAGCGCGGTGTCTGGCGCCCGCTGCGGGCCCGGGGCACCGGGCTGATCAACATGTTCATCGTCACCATCGGGCTCTCGCTGCTGCTGCGCCACGTCGTACTCGTGCTGTACGGAACCCGGCCCGCCTCCTACGCCCAGTACGACATCCAGAGCGCCCTCGACCTGGGCCCGGCCGGTATCACCCCGCGGGACCTCACCGTCACCCTGCTCTCCGTACTGGTCCTGCTCGGCACCGCCGCGCTCCTGCAGAAGACCAGGATCGGAACGGCCGTCCGGGCCGTCTCCGCCAACCGGGACCTCGCCGAGGCGTCGGGCATCGACGTCCAGCGGGTGGTGCTCTTCGTGTGGATGCTCGGCGGAGGGCTGGCCGCGCTCGGCGGGGTCTTCTTCGGTCTGGTGGAGATCGTCACCTGGGACATGGGCTTCAAGCTCCTGCTGCTCATGTTCGCGGGCATCATCCTCGGCGGCCTCGGCTCCGCCTACGGTGCGATGGTCGGCAGCCTCGTCATCGGCATCGTCGCCCAGATGTCCACCCTGTGGTTCCCGGTCGACCTGCAGTACGCGTGGGCGCTGCTCGTCCTCATCCTCGTCCTGCTCGTCCGGCCGCAGGGCATCCTCGGCCGGGCCGAACGCATCGGGTGAGGGGGCGTGCCATGGACTTCTCGGCCATCGTCTCCGACGCCCTGCGCTCGGGAATCGGCCCCATCGCCGCCGTCTACGCCCTCGCCGCCATGGGACTGAACCTGCACTTCGGCTACACGGGCCTGCTGAACTTCGGCCAGGTCGGATTCATGCTGGTCGGCGGCTACGGGCTCGCCATCACGGTGTCGACGTACGACGGCCCGATGTGGCTCGGCGTCCTGGGCGGCATCGCCTGCGCGATCGTGCTGGCCCTGCTGCTCGGCCTGCCCACGCTGCGGCTGCGCGCCGACTACCTCGCGATCACCACGATCGCGGCAGGGGAGGCGCTGCGGCTCTTCTACCGGTCCAGCTGGGCCGAACCCGTCACCGGCGGGGTGTTCGGGCTACAGCGCTTCGCCAATGACTTCTACGCCCTCAGCCCCATCGAACCCGGCACCTACGGCGTGTGGCTCGTGCGGTTCAGCTCCCGCGACCTCTGGGTGATGATCGTCGGCTGGGCACTGGTGCTCGTGGTCGGAGGACTGCTCGCCCTGCTGATCCACAGCCCCTGGGGGCGGGTCATCCGGTCCATCCGTGAGGACGAGGTCGCCGCACGCAGCCTCGGCAAGAACGTCTACTCCTACAAGATGCAGAGCCTCGCGCTCGGCGGCGTCATCGGGGCGGTCGCGGGCATGATGCAGGCCATCCAGGTGCAGTCGGTGAACCCGGACAACTACGACCCGGGCGTCACGTTCTTCCTGTACACGCTGCTCGTGCTCGGAGGCGCCGGACGGATTCTCGGGCCGGTCGTCGGATCGATCCTGTTCTGGTTCGTCCTCAGCTTCCTCGACAGCGCGCTGCGCCAGGCCATCGATGCCGGGCACATCTCGCCGGACCTCATCAGCACCTCGGAGGTCGGCGCCGTGCGCTTCGCCCTGGTCGGGGTCGCCCTCATCCTGCTGGTCGCCTTCCGGCCGCAGGGCATTCTCGGCAGCCGGAAGGAGATGCTGCTCAGTGGCCGCTGACCCGGTCGTGCCCCACCCGGGCCGGCTCTCCGCGATCCATCCCGAGCCCGGGGTGCGCAAGCCCGACCCCCTGCTGGTCCTGGACCAGGTGACCCGCACCTTCGGCGGCCTGGTCGCCGTGCGGGTCGAGCACCTGGAGGTGCAGCGCGGGGCCATCACCGCGCTCATCGGGCCCAACGGCGCCGGCAAGACCACGCTGTTCAACGTGGTGAGCGGGTTCGACCGGGCCGACGGCGGCCGGTGGTCGTTCGAGGGGCAGCCGCTCACCGGCTCCCCGGCACACCGGGTGGCGCGCCGGGGACTGGTCCGTACGTTCCAGCTTTCCAGAGCGCTCGCCCGGCTGACGGTGCTGGAGAACCTGCTGCTCGCCGCGCCCGGGCAACGCGGCGAAGGGGCGCTGCCCGCGCTGCTGCGACCGCTGTGGCGCGGACAGGAGCGGGAGTCCGAGCGCCGGGCCGACGAACTGCTGGACCGGTTCCGGCTCGGTCCCCTGCGCGACGACTTCGCCGGCACCCTCTCCGGCGGGCAGCGCAAACTGCTGGAACTGGCCCGAGCGCTCATGACCCGGCCGGTGATGCTCCTGCTCGACGAACCGATGGCCGGAGTGAACCCCGCGCTGGCCCAGTCGCTGCTCGGACACATCACGCGGCTGCGGGACGAGGGACTGACGGTGTGCTTCGTCGAGCACGACATGGACGTGGTGATGGGCATCAGCGACTGGGTGGCCGTCATGGCCGACGGCCGCCTGGTCGCCGAGGGCCCACCCCACACGATCGGCCGGAACGCCGCCGTCGTGGACGCCTACCTGGGCAGGCGGCACGACGAGCCGGAGGCCACCGGCGAACAGGGCGAGGAGGAGTAGCGATGTCCGCCGAGGAACAGGCGCCGGTGCTGGCGGCCGACGGGATCGTCGCCGGTTACGTGCCGGGCGTCGACGTCCTGCGCGGATGCAGCGTCGAGGTGCGGCCGGGCGAGGTGGTCGGCGTGATCGGCCCCAACGGTGCCGGCAAGTCGACCTTGGTCAAGGCCGTCTTCGGGCTGCTGCGAACACGCGGCGGGACCGTGCGGCTGCACGGCGAGGACGTCACCGGACGGCCCGCGCACGAGATGGTCCGGAGGGGCGTCGGCTACGTGCCGCAGTTGCAGAACGTGTTTCCCACGCTGACCGTCGAGGAGAATCTGCGGATGGGCGTCTATCTGCGGCCCAAGGACCAGGCGCGGCGGGTCGCGGCGGTCGAGGAGCTCTTCCCCCTGCTGGCCGACCGCCGCAAGCAGAAGGCCGGCGCCATGTCCGGGGGCGAGCGCCAGATGCTCGCGATGGCCCGCGCCCTGATGATGGAGCCGCGGCTGCTGTTGCTCGACGAGCCGTCGGCCGGCCTGTCGCCCCTGCACCAGGACCACGTCTTCGACCGGTGCAGAATGATCAACAGCGCGGGCGTCGCCGTGCTCATGGTCGAGCAGAACGCCCGCAGGTGCCTCCAGCTCTGCGACCGCGGCTACGTCCTCGACCAGGGCCGCAACGCGTACACCGGCACGGGCACGGCCCTGTTGCACGACGAGAAGGTGATCGAGCTCTACCTCGGCACCCTCGCCCGCGTCCGTTGATCTCCGCCGGCGGTCCTCTCCGTCACTCCTCGGCCCTGCTGGTCTCGGTGCGCAGGGTCTGGAGCTTCCCTGCGTCGTCGTAGCCGTACACCTCGATCGACGCCTGGCCGGGTTCGCCCTTGTCGGTGAAGTCGAGCGGGCCGCTCACACCGTCGTAGTCGATGTCCTTGCCGTCGGCGAGCAGCTCCTTGCAGGCGGCGAACGAGTTGCACTTCTCGCCGTCCTTGGTGATCCCGTTCATCTCCTTCACGTACTCGCCCGGATCGTCGGACTCCGCCTTCTCGGCGGCGAGCGCGATCGTCGTCGCGCAGTCGAACACCTGCGGCGCGAACTGCAGCTCCTTGAGGTCCGGCGCGAACTCCTGGAGGTCCTTCACGTACTGCTCGTTCGAAGCCGAGGCCGGCGCGGTCCCCTTCATCCCGGAGAGCCTCTCGGGCTGGCCCGGGGCGACCAGCGAGGGCAGTTCCTCGCTGCGCAGGCCGTCTGCGCCGTAGACGCCGATCCGGTCGGGCCCGAGTCCGGACTCGATCATGCCTTGAAGGATCTGGGTGCCTTCCTCGAAGGCGATCACCACGGCGGCGTCCGGATCGGAGTTCTCCACCTGCTGGACGACCTGGTCGAAGTTGCTCGCCTTGGGGTCGTAGGTCTCGGCCAGCGTCACCGTCGCACCGCGCTCCTCCAGCGTCTTGCGGGTGGCCTCCATCAGGCCGCGCCCGTAGTCGTCCGCCCGTGCGACCAGGGCCACCCGGTCGTGACCGTCGTCGCGGACGACATCGGCCAGGATGGGACCCTGCAACGCGTCGCTCGGGACGGTACGGAAGTAGAAGCCGTCGTCCTCGTAGTCGGTGAAGGTCGGCGCGGTGTTCGACCCCGAGCACTGCACCACGCCCGCACCGGTCACCCGGTCGATGAACGCCAGCGACATGCCGGAAGCCGCGGCGCCGACGATCGCGTCCACGCCTGCCGCCAGGACCCGGTCGGCCGACTGTGCGGCCACCGCCTCCTGGCCCGCCTCGTCACTGGAGACCACGGTCGGCACGGACTTGCCCAGAACCCCGCCGGCGTCGTTGATCTTCTCTATCGCGAACTTGAGGGACTCGATCTGCGGCGGGCCGAGGTAGGCCAGCTGTCCCGTCTCCGGCAGGACGTAGCCGAACTGGAGCTCACCGTCGCCGGGATCGGCCTGGGCGGTGCCGGTCGTACCGCAGACGGCTATCACAAGAGCGGCCGCGCTCGCGAAGATCGCGGACCGCCGTATCGACGCTTTCATCTCCGCCTCCGCTCATACAGGCGGCGGTGGTCGACTGGCCGGCCATCGCCCGCCATCTCTACATGAGGTTAGATCTCATCCGGAGTCCGGAAAAGCATGAAACGTACATTTTTTCGATTGGGTGCACTCAGCCGGCCTCGACGTCACGGAAGAGGCGGAGGCCGCCAGGGTCACGACGCCCGCGTCAGCCGCACGATCGCCGCGATCGACCGGTCGACGTCGGCCTCCGTCGTGGCCTGGCCGGAGACCGAGATGCGCATCAGCCGTCGGCCGCGCCAGGTGGTGGCGCCCATCCAGCAGGTGCCGTCGTCCTGCACGGCCCGCACCACCCGGTCGGTGCGGGCGTCGTCGCCGAAGTCGACGAGAACCTGGTTGAGCATCACGTCGTTGACCACATCGAAGCCCGCCGCGGTGAGACCGTCGGCGAAACGGCGGGCGAGGGAGCAGCAGCGGTCCACGAGCGCGGCGACGCCGTCCCGGCCGAGTTCACGCAGTGCCGCCCAGGTGGCGAAGCCGCGCGCGTGACGGGAGGACTCGGCGGTGTAGTCGGCGCCACCGACCGGAGCGCCGTCGGCGCGGGTGAGGTAGGAGGCGGTGTACGCCAGGGCATCGGCGTGGACGGCGGGGCGGGAGCAGAAGGCGTAGCCGCAGTCGTAGGGCACATTCAGCCACTTGTGGCCGTCGCAGGCCCAGGAGTCGGCCAGTCCGACCCCGTCGACGAGGGGGCGGGTCGCCGGGCTCGCGGCCGCCCACAGGCCGAAGGCGCCGTCGACGTGTACCCAGCCGCGGTGGGCGTGCGCGACATCGCAGGCGGTACGGAGATCGTCGCAAGCCCCGGTGTTCACGTTGCCCGCCTGCGTGCAGACGATCACCGGGGTGTCCGGATCGGATGCCAGTACGCGGCGGAGGTCCTCGGTGTCGAGGGCGCCGCGTCCGTCCGTGCGGATCGTCTCCACGCAGTCGGTGCCCAGGCCGAGCAGCCGCAGCGAGCGGTCGATGGTGGCGTGACGCTCCTCGCCGGCGACCACCCGCAGGCGCGGGGCGCCGCCCAGCCCCTTGCGCGCGACGTCCCAGCCGGCCCGGGTGAGCAAGTGCTGCCGGGCTGCCGCCAGCCCCGCGGTGTTGGCCGCCTGCCCTCCGGTGACGAACCCGGCGGACGCCGTGGCGGGGAGGCCGAGCAGGTCTTTCAGCCAGGCGCCCGCCGCCTCCTCCGCGGCGAGGGCGGCGGGGGAGAGCGCGGCGTTGAAGGCGTTCTGATCCCACCCGGCGGCGAGGATCTCAGCGGCGGTGGCCGCGGGCAGCGCCCCGCCGACGACGAAACCGAAGAAGCGCGGTCCCGCGGTCGCGACGAGTCCTGTCTCGGCGGCGGCCACCAACTCGTCGATCACCGTGAGCGGGTCGGCGGGGGAGTGGTCCAAGGGGCGGGAGAAGGCGGCGCGCAGGGCCGCGTGGTCCACGGGGCGTGCCACCGGGCGCCCGGGCAGCGAGCGGCGGTAGGCGGCGGCATGCTCGGCGGCGTGACGGATGACCCTGGTCAGCTCGTCCATGCCCGGACCGTAACCGCCCGTGCCGGCGGCCGGGAACGGCCAATGGGGGGAAACTGGCCTGTTCGGGAACCGGTTAGGGCGAGACGGTCCGTCTTGTTTCGGTGAGGGCATGGCGTTCCCCTGTGAACCTCACTCGGCCGATCCCTGCCCGGTGACGCTGTTCCGGGTGGCGCGGTGGCCGCATGCTGATGTGCTCGCCCGATCGTGGAATCCCGGTTGCTGAGTCGCGCGACGACCGGCCTCAGCTGTCACATGCCCAACTGATCGTCTCTGCCGCGGACATGGGGGCGGCCGTGCCCTCAGCTCACTCCGCTGATCCGAGGGCCTTGCGCTGGTTGGCATGGAAGCGCGCCTTCTTCTGGCGATTCCCGCACGTGTTCATGTCGCACCATCTGCGGGTGCGACTTCGGCTGGTGTCGAAGAAGGCGGCCCGGCAGGTCGGTGATGCGCACAAGGCCAGTCTCCCGTCCCGTTCGCCGGCGATGACGCTGATCGCATCGGCGGCGATCACGCTCAGGGCGTCTTCCACACAGGAAGCCGAGCCGAGCCGCCACTGCCGCTTTCCTTCAGGCGTGAGGATCGCGGCAGCCCGCCCTTCGACACTGCGGTCATTGATGACGTGGACGGCGGATTCAGGGAGCGGACCCTGCATCGCGGCCGCTGTCGCGGCGGCGTGAATCGACTCCCTCAGTTCCCGGGCGGCGTCGAGCTGGGCAGTGGTGCAGGAGCCCACGTCGAGGCCACTCACTGCCAGCCAGTCGACGAGTCGGTGCGGCGTGGGAATGCGCTCCACGGCGTTGCCGTGACGCTCCGTCAGGGTCGCCGTGAAGCTGGTCGCCAGCACCTTGCCGAGACGGAAGTCAGGGAACTCATCACGCATGGAACCACCTTAGCCGGTTGCGGTCTGACGTGACGATCTGTTAGAACCGTCTTAGCTGGTTCCTTACAGTTCGTAGCCGGTTCCGCGATGGCAGGAGTCCTCATGCCCCGTCCGACCAGTGACGTGCAAGCATTCGAAAGCCAGGCAACCGACGCCGACCTCGACGATCTGCGCGCCCGACTCGCCGCGGCGCGACTGCCGGAGACCGAGACGGTCCATCGCCCCGCGCCCGACCCTCGCCGATGGGAGCAGGGCGTTCCCCTCGCCGACCTCGTGGATGTCGTGAACTACTGGCGCACCGGGTACGACTGGCGGGCGTTCGAAAAGCGTCTCGCCCGTATCGGCCAGTTCCGCACGACCATTGACGATCTGGGCATCCACTTCCTGCACCGCCGGTCCGCCCGCGCGGATGCCACTCCGCTGATCCTGACGCACGGCTGGCCGGGCAGCATCGCCGAGTTCATCGATGTCGTGGACGAGCTGGCAGATCCGAAGGACGCGGACGCGCCGGCGTTCCACGTCGTGGTCCCGTCGCTGCCCGGCTTCGGTTACAGCGACAAGCCGGTTGCCACCGGGTGGGGAACCGAGAAGATCGCTGCCGCATGGGTGGAACTGATGGGACGGCTCGGCTACAGCCGGTTCGTGGCCCAGGGCGGCGACTGGGGAGGCAACATCACCACGGTTCTCGGCGGCAGGTTCCCGGCGCAGGTTCTCGGCATCCACACGACGTTCGCGGAGGCACCGCCCGGGGTGACAACGGACGGGCTGACCGCGGTCGAGCGCAAGTGGACCGAGGAAACACACCACTTCTGGCGCCACCGCGCCGCGTACGCGAAGCAGCAGGCGACCCGGCCGCAGACCATCGGCTACTCGCTGGTCGACTCACCGGTCGGCCTCCTTGCCTGGATCCTCGACAAGTTCGCCGAGTGGTCGGACACCGAGGACAGCCCGTTCGAGAGGATTTCCCGGGACCGCATTCTGGACAACGTCACCCTCTACTGGCTGACGCGGACCGGCGCATCGGCGGCCCGCATCTACTACGAAAGCCACAACTCGCTGGATCCCGAACTGCGGGTCGACGTCCCGTCAGCCATCAGCATGTATCCCCGCGACATCGAGAAGTGCCCACGTCCCTGGGCGCGGGAGCGGTACCGGCAGATCGTCCGATGGAGGTCACCCGAGACCGGCGGACACTTCCCGTCGCTGGAGGTGCCCGAGTATTTCGTCAAGGACCTTCAAGAGGGCCTTGCGGCCGTGCTGGCTGCTTCCAGGTGAACTCGGCTCGGTGGAACCGGCACTCGATGACCGGCGGCCCGGCTCGGGACCGTTCGTGCAACGGGGTCTGCGCCTCTCGGCCGACGGAAAGGCGGCGACCGAGCTGCTGCTCCCGAGTCCGGGCCGTGGCCGCCTCGGAGTGTGGTGAGACGGCCCGGGCGGTCGAGGTGCCGGCGTCAGCAGGGCTGAGGGATGCCGTTACCGATGTGGGTGGGGACCGGGTCGGTCTCGCTGTAGATGTCCGTGTCCTTCATCCAGCCCCACTTGCCGTTGTCGGCCTGCGTCCAGAGCCAACGGTTCGGGTGCGGGCCGCCGACGTAGGCGCCGGTGTCCCTGCGGCACTCGAACCAGCTCGGGTTCGAGTACATCTTGCCGACGGGACGGCTGGTGTCGGGGGTGGCGTAGACCGTGGCCCCCGAGACGTTGTTGCAGTACATCCGCATGCCGCCATCGCCCCACCAGCACGGGTTCGCTGCCTCGGCCGTACCGGAGAAGACGGTGCCCAGAGCGGTGAGTGCCACGCCGGCGACGAGGGCGGAGAGCTTGCGCGTGGGTGCTTTCAAGGTGATCCCCCTGTGGTGGAGTCGGTCAGATCCGGGCCGTGGGGCCCGTGAGGTGGTCTGTGCCGCTGGAGAAAAGCGTGCCGCTGCTACCAGATTCCGCTCTGGATGTACGGGTTGACGGCCCTGAGGTTGCTGTCGTAGCCGGCCCTGAACACGTAGTTCGGGTCGGACTGAGTGAGCCACCCGGACGTGTGCGCATAGCCCGTGCCGTCCGACAGATACGTGCCGTCGGCGAAGGACCAGGTTCTGCCGCCGTCCCTGCTGATGTCGAGCCAGATCCAGCCGCGCGGGTCCCAGCCGGAGCCGACGAGCCGTCCCCAGCCGTACTGGTAGCCGTTGTAGTAGCCGGAGCGGAGCTCGATGCCGATGGTGCCGCGCTGGTTCGGGGCGTGTGTCACGCGGTTGGTGGTGGCCATCACCTGGTCGGTGTTGATCGTTGCGGCAGCGGCGTTGGCAGGCGTCGCGAGGGCCGCGACACCCAGCGCGCCGAGCGATCCCGCTACCGCGGCGGACCCCGCCGACCTGAGCAGAGTCCTGCGGTCCATGGAGTGGCTCATGGATTCCCCGTTTCGAAGGTGAAGGCGCTGACCTGCGGACAGCGCCGTGCGCCGACCCTAGCGAGGAAGCGGGCGCTGAACTCCTGACACATGTCAGGGCAGAGCCGGCCGGGGATTCGCTCGGCGAGCCTCAGGGACTCGGCGCGGTCAGGTACCGCTGGATCGTCGGTGCCAGCCACGCCACGATCTCCGCCCGCGCCAGCCCCACCGCCGGCGGCATCCGCAATACGTACCGTGTGAGCGCCAGGCCCAGCAGCTGCGAGGCCATGAGCGCCGCCCGTGCCGGGACCTGCTCGGGGCCGGGGCACACCTGCCGGGTGACCGGCAGCAGTTGGTCCCGCAGGATGCCCTGCATGCGCTCCGCCCCGGCCTGGTTGGTCACACCCACCCGCAGCAGGGCGGTGAGAACCTCGTTGTTCTCCCACATGTCGAGGAAGTGCTCGACGAGGATCCGCCCCGCGTCCTGCCGGCGGTCCGCCCCGCTCACGTCCGGCAGTCGTAGGTCGATGGCGACGGCCGCCGCGAAGAGGCCCTCCTTGTTCCCGTAGTACCGCATCACCATGGACGGATCGATGTGCGCGTCCTTGGCGATGGCGCGGATGGTGGCCCGCTCGTACCCGTCGGTCGCGAAGCGCTCGCGGGCCGCCGTGAGGATCGCGCTGCGGGTGGCGTCCGAGCGGCGGGGAGTGCTGGAGCCGGGAGTCGCGGAGGTGCTGTCGCTGCCTTTCATGCCAACAAGCGTAGGCCAACAAATGTAGGTCACAGGTGCAGGTCACAAGTGCAGGTCAGCAAGTGTTGGCCAACAATCGTTTGCCAACAGCTGTTGACGTCTCTTCGGATGCGGCACTACCTTTGTCAACGAACGTTGGCCAACATCTGTTGGCAGGTGATGCGAGCACCTATGAGTCGATGGCAAGCAAGCGTTGGCAACAGGAGGCCACCATGAACGGCACCGCCACCCACCGCACCGTGATCGTCGTCGGCTCGGGCCCCACCGGCCTTCTCCTCGCCGGCGACCTCGCCACAGCCGGCGTCACCGTGACCCTCGTCGAGAAACGGCCGCGCAAGATCAGCAACCTCTCCCGCGCCTTCGGGGTCCACGCCCGGACCCTGGAGCAGCTCGACGCCCGCGGGCTGGCCGACGAACTCCTCACCACCGGAGACACCATCACCGGCCTGCGGCTCTTCCGTCGCCTCTCCCTCGACCTGAGCACGTTGCCCTCGCGTTTCCCGTTCCTGCTCATCACCCCGCAGTACGAGGTCGAGCGGCTCCTGGAGCGGCGGGCACGGGAGGCTGGGGTCGAGTTCGCGTACGAGAGCGAGGTCGTGGGGCTGCGACAGGACGACGACGGGGTCGACCTCGACGTGCGCGGCGAGGACGGGGCGGTCGTCACCCTCCGGGCGGCCTATGTCGTCGGCGCCGACGGTCACCGGAGCGCCGTACGAGAGGCCATCGGCCTGGACTTCCCCGGTGTCTCCGTCATCAAGTCGCTGATCCTGGCCGATGTCCGGCTGGCCGAGAAGCCCGAGGGCGTCCTCACCGTCAACGGCCGCGGCGACGCCTTCGCGATGATCGCCTCCTTCGGCGACGGCTGGTACCGCGTCATGGGCTGGAACCGCCGCAACGAGGTCTCCGACGACGCGCCGCTCGACCTCGACGAGATCAGGGAGATCACCCGCCGTGCCCTGGGCGCCGACTACGGCATGCACGATGCGCGCTGGCTCTCCCGTTTCCACAGTGAGGAGCGCCAGGCACCGCACTACCGGGTCGGGCGGGTCTTCCTCGCCGGGGACGCCGCGCACATCCACTCGCCGGCCGGCGGACAGGGCATGAACACCGGCCTCCAGGACGCCGCCAACCTGAGCTGGAAGCTCGCCGCGGCCGTCCAGGGCCGGGCGCCCGAAGGGCTCCTCGACAGCTACGAGGCCGAGCGGCACCCGGTCGGCAGGGCGGTGCTGCGCAGCAGTGGCGGACTGGTCCGGCTGGCCCGTGCGCGGAATCCGCTGGTGCGTGCCGCCCGCGCCCTGGTCTCCGCGTTCGTCGGCATGGCGCCGCCCGTCCAGCGCAAGGCTCTGGGCCAGATCACCGGGATCGGCTACGCCTACCCCTCCCCACGCGGCGCCCACCGCCTCACCGGCACCCGCGTCCCCGACGTCGCCCTGAAGAGCGGCCGGCTCTACGAGGCGCTGCGCGGCGGCCGGTTCGTGCTGATCACACCCGGGACGTACGAAGGCCCCGGTGCACGGGAGGGGTGGCTGACCGCGGAACGCTGGGCGGGTGACCGCCGTACGGCCGTCCTCGTACGGCCCGACGGATACGTGGCCTGGGCGGCGGAGGGCGCGGACGCGGCGGGGATCGAGGAGGCGGTGGCCCGGTATCAGGGCCAGGTGCCTCTCGCCGGATCGTCCGGGCGTCGCGGGGGCGCTGGGTCAAAGGCGGTCGAGCGGCGACGTGCCTCACGGCCGGACTGAATCGAACGACGGGGCCCAGCAGAGGCGTTGGGTGCACCGACGGCGCCTTTCGAACGCGGCCTCCTGCTTGCGACCACGACCACTCGGAAATCGCGGTGATCGCCGAACGGCTCGTCACCGGCATCCCCGGTGCCCGGGGCGAGACGATCCCGGACGCCGACCACTACCTGCCACTCCGTACCCCCGAACGTCTCACCGAGCTGCTGCTGTCGCACTTGCCCTGACACGCACCACGGGCGGTCAGGGTGCCCCGTCGCCCCGGTCCCGCTCCTGGCGCAGCACGTCGTCCAGGTCACCGAGCCGGTCCAGGCCCTGCACCGCGCGCCGCATCCGGGCGTTGCCCGACAACCGGTGCCTGTGCCGGTGAAGGAAGGCCCAGTAGCCGGCGGTGAAGGGGCACGCCCGCGGGCCGGTGCGGTCGGTGGGCCGGAACGCGCAGCCGTCGCACAGGTCGCTCATGCGGTGGATGTAAGCGCCGCCGGAGGTGTACGGCTTGGTGGTCATCCGGCCCCCGTCCGCGTACTGGGACATGCCCACCACGTTCGGCACCATCACCCAGTCGTAGCCGTCGACGAAGCAGCGGTGGAACCAGTCGGTGACGGCGGCCGGGTCCCAGCCGCGCTGAAGGGCGTGGCTGCCCAGCACCATCAGGCGGGGGATGTGGTGCGTCCATCCGGTGTCACGGACCTGGGCGAGCGCCGTGGCCAGACAGCGGGCGGTGACCGCGTCCGCGTCGAGTTCGCCGAAGTAGGCCGGCAACTCCCGGGTGTGCCCGAGTGCGTTGCCGTTTCGGTAGTCCTCGCCGAAATGCCAGTACAGCTGCCAGACGTACTCCCGCCAGCCCGCCACCTGCCGGACGAACCCCTCGGCGCTGTTCACGGGGACGCTGCCCTGCCGCCAGGCGCGCTCGGCGTGTTCCACACACTCGGCGGGGTGCAGCAGCCCCAGGTTCATCGAGGACGACAGCAGACTGTGGGCCATCACCGGATCTCCGGCCAGCATCGCGTCCTCGTACGGTCCGAAAGAGGACAGCCGGTGCGCCACGAAGCGGCGCAGCGCCGACAGTGCCTCGCGCCGGGTGGCGGGGAAACGGCGGGGGCCGTCCCGGCCGACGAACCGCACCCCGTCCTCGCGCTCCCACCGGTCGAGGTCCTGGCGCACCTCGGCGTCGATGTCGTCCTCCCGCGGCCGGTACGGCCCCGGCACGTCCAGTGCGGTGGCGCCGCGCGGCGGAGGCTCGCGATTGGCGTGATCGTGGTTGAACCGGCCCCCGGCGGGGCGGCCGCCGTCCATCAGCAGGTCGTGCCGTTCACGCACCCAGTGGTAGAAGTTCTCCTGGAGCAGCCGCCGTCCGCCGAGTCCCTCGGCCCAGCCGGCGAATTCCTCGTGCGGGACCAGGAAGCCGCGGGCGGGCAGCACCCGCACCCCCGGCAGGGAACGCACCAGGCGCAGCGCCGCGTACGAGGTGGGGTGGCACACGGTCACCCCTCCGTCGCCCACCGCGCGGCGCAGACCCTCGCGGTAGGTCTCCGCCCGCACGTACGTCATCCGCTCGCCCAGCTCCGCCGCGCGGTGCCGCATCGCCGAGAGCACCAGATGGGCCTTGGCGCGGTGGAATCGTCTGCGCCGGAAGACCGACTTCGCCTCGACCATCACCACGGGCGCCCCGCGGTCGGGGCCCTCCTCACGGGCGGGGGTGAGGAAATGCGGGCCGAGCTGGTCGCCGAAGAGCCAGTGCGGGGTGGACATGCAGGGAGCCTTCCGTCAGGGGCGGGGCATGCGGAGGGTTCGCCCACCGGAGCGGTACCGGATGCGGCGAACCGGAGAGCACCCCCCGTACGGGTGCTCAGTGGTTCTCTCCTGGCGACTGCAATGCCCTGACAGGTGTCAGGAAGACGTCGGCGATCAGGGTGAGTACGTTCCGGGGAATGTCGCAGTGCATCGCCCTGTGCCCCACCACCGGTGGGCGCCCGACCTGACCTGTTCGTTGCCCTGGCCGTCGCCTGGGCATGCGTCGTCTACCCCAGCCCCGGCCCCTCACCGCTGGACTTCCTCCCGTACGCCGCCTCCGGCAAGCCCCAGCCCGGCGGCTTCCGCCTCGGTCCGAGCCCGGGCATGGCGAAACTGGAAGGCGTCCAGGAGATGCTCTGGGCGGTCGACCTGATGGAGAAGGGCCTGAACCCCTCCCGCCACGTCAAGGGCGGCGACGCCGTGCTGGACGACGGCGAGTAGAGATCGAGCCGGGAAGGGAACCAGCACCGTGGGAGACATCGAGGACGCGATCGAGCGCGCCGACCAGGAGTCCTTCACCCGCCGACCGCCCAAGACGCTCAAGGGCCGGATCAACTTCCTGATGAGGCAGCTGAAGACGACACGGGCCGTCGCAGCGGAGCTCGGGGTGAGCCAGCGGTCGGTGGAGCGCTACCGCACGGGTGAGCGCAAACATCCGCCGTAGGCGATCCAGCAGAGGATCGATGCCGCCGTCCGGTCCCGCTGGCAGCCCCAGGTCCGCAGACGCCGGCGTGCGGAGGCCGCCACCAGGCGCGGTATCACGGTGGAGACAAGAGCCCGTTTTGGCTACACGGCCCCGGTCGGCACAACCGACGACGGCCGCTTCCGTCGTCTCACCGTGCATCTCCCCCCGGCGTACGCCCAGCAGCTGTTCGACGCCCGTGAGGCCGGCGCCACCGACCAGCATCTGCGCCAGATCATCGCCGACGGTTTCAGGACCACCTACTTCCAGGACGGCGGAGCCCGCGCCTGGATCTTTCCGAGGTAGCCATCAGCGACATCGACTACATCGACTTCGACTACTGAACGCGTCATGCGCCGGCGGGCCGGCCCGAACCGAACCCCCGGCGGTCCGACGCTCGTGGGACTGGCGGGGGTAGGTGAGGTGGTGTGCGGGCCTCGAGCTCCTGTGCGCCCGGCGGGCACCCTGCCGGTCACGCCCGGCACGGCGCACGGTTCGACCCATGGGGGATACCGGGGAACTGGAGTGCGCAGGCCGTGGTGACGGCAGGTGCCCGCAAGGAGCGGTGCTGACGATCGATGCCGGAATCGGGGTGTACCGGTGCGATGACTGCCGGCACTACTGGGGGCTGGACGAGACGGAGCCGGGCCGTCGTCCGGAGGCGGACGACGGGCCGACACGCCCCTTGGGCGATCCGGACGAGGCAGGGCACCGCGGGACCGCCGCATGAGACCGGTGACCGCCGCATGAGACCGGTGACCGCCACCATGGCGCGACTCATCATGCGGCGAAGTGCCCCCCGCTAGGGGGGGGCGGTGCCCGCCTCATCAGGAAAGCCCCCCCATCCACGGAGCTCACTGGGCCCCGTGCACCGGCTCCGGAGTCGTCGCCTCCGAGAGGAGTTTCAGCGCGGTCTCCCCGGCCTCGGCCGGGGACCACCGGGCGCCTTTGTCCGCCGTCGGACCCGGGCGCCACCCCTCCATGACCGTGATGCGACCGCCCTCCGCCTCGAAGACCCGCCCCGTCACACCGGCGCAGGCCGCGGAGCCGAGCCACACGACCAGCGGGGACACGTTCTCCGGGGCCATGGCGTCGAAGCCGGTGTCCGGGGCCGCCATGGTCTCCGCGAACGTCGCCTCGGTCATCCGGGTGCGCGCCGCCGGGGCGATGGCGTTGACCAGGACGCCGTAACGGCCCATCTCAGCGGCGGCGACCAAGGTCAGCCCGATGATCCCGGCCTTGGCCGTGGAGTAGTTGCCCTGGCCGACACTCCCCGACAGCCCCGCTCCACTGGTGGTGTTGACGACCCGGGCCGCCGGTGCACGGCCCGCCTTTGCTTCGGCACGCCAGTGGGCCGCCGCGTACTTCAGCGGAAGGAAGTGCCCCGTGAGGTGGACGCGCAGGACGGCGTCCCAGTCGTCCTCGCCCAGATTCACCAGCATGCGGTCGCGCAGGAACCCGGCGTTGTTGACCAGGGTGTCGAGGCGGCCGTAGGTCTCGACGGCGGCGCGGATCAATGAGGCCGCGCCCTCCGTCGTGGCGACGTCCCCGCCGTGGGCGACCGCCTGCCCTCCGCGGGCAACGATCTCGTCGACGACGAGCTGGGCGGGCCCCGTACCGGAGCCGGTCCCGTCCGGGCCGACGCCCAGGTCGTTCACGACGACCTTCGCCCCCTCGGCGGCGAGGGCGAGGGCGTGCGCCCGGCCGAGTCCGCGCCCCGCCCCCGTGACGATCGCGACACGTTCGCTGCACAGTCCGGACATGGTCTGGGTCCTTCCGCTGGAAGTCGGGAAGCGGGTTCAGCTGTGGGCGGTTGCTGCGTCGAGGAAGGCCGGGCGTTCACCTCCCCCATGGACGAGCAGACTCGCACCGCTGATGTACGCCGCGCGATCGGAGACGAGGAAGACACAGGCGTCGCCCACCTCGTCCGGGTCGGCGAGCCGGCCGAGCGGCACGGTGCGGCCGACGGCCGCGACGCCGTTCTCGTCGCCGTAGTGCAGACGCGACAACTCGGTGCGCACCATGCCGAGGACGAGGGTGTTGACCCTGACCAGTGGGGCCCATTCCACGGCCATGCTGCGGGCCAGCTGCTCCAGCCCCGCCTTGGCCGCGCCGTAGGCCGCCGAGCCCGGTGACGGACGACTGCCGCTGACACTGCCGATCATGACGATCGACCCGCCGCCGGGCTGGGCGCGCATCAGCTCGTAGGCGGCGAGGGAGGCGGTCAGGGGAGCGAGCAGGTTCAACTCGACGACCCGCGCGTGCCGTTGGGCCCCGCCTTCGTCGAGCGTCCGGTACGGCGTGCCCCCGGCGTTGTTGACGAGGACGTCCAGCCTGCCGTACTCGCCTCTCACATCCGTGAAGAAGGCGCCGACGGCGTCCGCGTCACGCAGGTCGACCGGCAGGAACCGGGCGGTGCGCCCCGCCGCTTCGACGGGCCGGTCCGCGGGGCGCCGGGCGCAGGTCACCACCTCGGCTCCGGCCTCCAGCAGGGCCCGGGTGATGCCCGCGCCCACGCCCCTCGTGCCGCCGGTGACCACCGCGACGCGTCCGCTCAGGTCGGTGATCGTTGCCATGGGGGACCTCCCGCGAGGCGTACTCCGCTGCTACCTTCGTGCCTAACAAACGTTTGGTGGAAAGGTAGCTGATGCGCTCATGGGTGTCTCCACCACAAGCCCCGAAGAGGGCATCGCCGTCATCACCGTCGACTTCCCACCGGTCAACGCCCTTCCTGTACAGGGCTGGTACGACGTGGCCGCCGCGGTGCGCGCGGCCGGGTCCGATCCGGGCGTGCGCTGCGTCGTCCTCACCGCCACGGGGCGCGGGTTCAACGCCGGCGCCGACATCAAGGAGATGCAGCGCACCGAGGGGTACACGGCGCTCGTCGGCACCAACCGCGGCTGCTACGAGGCGTTCGCGGCGGTCTACGACTGCGAGGTTCCGGTGGTCGCCACGGTGCAGGGCTTCTGTGTGGGCGGCGGTATCGGCCTGGTCGGCAACGCCGACTCGATCGTGGCGAGTGACGACGCGACCTTCGGGCTGCCGGAGCTGGACCGGGGTGCGCTCGGCGCGGCCACCCACCTGGCCCGGCTGGTGCCCCAGCATTTGATGCGGACGCTCTACTACACCTCGCGGACTGTGACGGCCGACGAACTGCACCGCCACGGCTCGGTCTGGCGGGTCGTCCCGCGCGAGCGGCTGCACGCCGCGGCGATGGAGCTGGCCAGGGAGATCGCCGCCAAGGACGGGCTGCTCATCCGCCTTGCGAAGGCGTCGATCAACGGCATCGAGCCGGTGGACGTCCGCCGCAGCTACCGCTTCGAGCAGGGCTTCACGTTCGAAGCCAATCTCAGCGGCATCTCGGACCGGTACCGCGAGGCGTTCGTGTCGTCCCGGGCATCCAGGCCGTCCCGCTCATCCGACCCGTCCGACCCGTCCACGTCGTCCGAGCCGCCCAAGTCCTCCAAGTCGTCCAAGTCGTCCAAGTCCTCCAAGTCCTCCAAGTCGTCCAAAGGGGGATCGTGTTGAGCGACAAGACGATGACCGCCGAACAGGTGGTCGGCCGACTCCGTACCGGCATGACGCTGGGCATCGGCGGCTGGGGATCGCGCCGCAAGCCGATGGCCCTGGTCCGCGCGCTGCTGCGCTCCGGCATCACCGACCTGACCGTGGTGTCCTGCGGCGGTCCCGATGTCGGCCTGCTCGCCGCGGCGGGACGGATCCGCCGCCTCGTGGCCCCGTTCGCCACCCTGGACTCCATCCCCCTGGAACCGCACTTCACCGCCGCCCGGCAGCGCGGGGCCTTCGACCTGGTGGAACTGGACGAGGCCATGTTCATGTGGGGTCTGACCGCCGCCGCGCAGCGTCTGCCCTTCCTGCCGGTCCGGTCCGGCCTCGGCTCCGACGTGATGAAGGTCAACCCTCACCTGCGCACCGTCACCTCGCCCTACGAGGACGCCGAGGAACTCGTCGCGGTCCCCGCACTGCGCCTGGACGCCGCGCTCGTTCACCTCAACAGGGCGGACCCGCAGGGCAACGCGCAGTACCTCGGCCCCGACCCGTACTTCGACGACCTCTTCTGCCAGGCCGCTGCCGCCTCCTACGTCTCCTGCGAGCGGATCGTGGACACCGCCGACCTGCTCAAGGAGGCGGGCCCGCAGACCCTGCTGGTCCAACGGGCCTTCGTGAACGGCGTCGTCCAGACCCCGAACGGAGCGCACTTCACCTCCTGCGTCCCGGACCAGGACCGCGACGAGGCGTTCCAGCAGGCGTACGCGCGCGCCGCCCGCGACCCGGAGGCCTGGCAGAGGTTCACCGAGCGGTTCCTGTCCGGCGACGAAGAGGCGTACCAGGCCGCCGTCAAGGCCTTCCACGAGGAGCGGCAGTCATGAGCAGCGGTGCGACGACCACCGGCGTGACGCGCGCCGAGTACTGCGTGGTGGCCTGCGCGGAGGCATGGCGGCACGCCGGGGAGATCCTGGCGAGCCCCATGGGCACCGTCCCCGCCATCGGCGCCCGGCTGGCGAAGCTGACGTTCGCGCCCGACCTGCTGCTCACCGACGGCGAGGCGCTGCTCATCGGCGACGTCCCGGCGCTCGGCGCCCGCGCCCAGGTCGTGGAGGGCTGGCTGCCCTATCGTCGGCACCTGGCTCTCGTGGCCACGGGACGGCGGCACGTGATGATGGGCGCCGGCCAGATCGACCGCCACGGCAACCAGAACATCTCCTGCATCGGCGACTGGGCCCGCCCCGCCCGGCAGCTGCTGGGCGTCCGGGGGGCCCCCGTCAACACCCTGAACCATACGACCAGTTACTGGGTGCCCAAACACTCCCCGCGCGTCTTCGTGGAGCAGGTCGACATGGTGTGCGGAGTCGGCTACGACCGTGCCGCCGAAGCCGGCCCGTCGGCCACCCGCTTCCACCACGTCCCGGAGGTGGTCAGCAACCTGGGCGTCTTCGACTTCGCCACCCCGGACCAGTCGATGCGGCTGCGCTCACGGCACCCGGGGGTCACGGTCGAGCAGATCCTGGAGGCCACCGGTTTCGCCCTCGCCGTCCCGGACGAGGTGCCGTGCACCCGCGAGCCCACCGCCGAGGAGCTGCGCCTCGTCCGGGAGGTCATCGACCCGGACGGCGCCCGCGACCGTGAGGTGCCCGCATGAGCGACACCGCGATCAGCACGGCCCTCACCGAACTCGTCGGAGTGCGCACCCCCATCGTCCAGACCGGCATGGGGTGGGTCGCCGGGCCCCGCCTCGTCTCCGCCGCGGCCAACGCCGGAGCCCTGGGCATCCTCGCGTCCGCCACCATGACCCCGGAGCAGCTCCGCGCGGCCGTGCGCGACGTCAGGTCCCGCACCGACGCGCCCTTCGGAGTCAACCTCCGGGCCGACGCCTCGGACGCGGGGGAGAGGGTGCGGATCATCGTCGACGAGGGCGTGAAGGTGGCCTCGTTCGCTCTCGCACCGCGACCGGAGCTGATCGCCCGTCTGAAGGGCGCGGGCGTGGTCGTCATCCCCTCGGTGGGCGCCCGGCGGCATGCCGAGAAGGTCGCGGCGTGGGGAGCCGACGCCGTACTGGTGCAGGGCTGCGAGGGCGGCGGCCACACCGGCAGCGTCGCCACCACGGTGCTGCTGCCGCAGGTCGTGGACGCCGTGGACGTCCCCGTGATCGCCGCCGGCGGTTTCCGGGACGGCCGCGGACTGGTGGCGGCGCTGGCCTACGGCGCCGCCGGAGTGGCCATGGGCACACGCTTCCTGCTCACCTCCGACAGCACCGTCCCCGAGCCGGTCAAGGCCCGCTACCTCGCGGCGGGCGTCCAGGACGTCACCGTCACCACCAAGGTCGACGGCCTGCCCCACCGCATGCTGCGCACCGACCTGGTGGACGCGCTGGAGCGGTCCGGCCGCGCGGCCTCCCTGCTGCGCGCCCTGCGGCACGCCTCCGCCCTCAGACGGGAGTCGGGCATGAGCTGGGCCGGCCTGGTGCGCGACGGCCTGGCCCTGAAGCAGGGCAAGGACCTGACCTGGAGTCAGGTCCTGCTGGCCGCCAACACCCCGATGCTGCTCAAGGCCGCGATGGTCGACGGCCGCACCGACCTCGGCGTGATGGCCTGCGGCCAGGTCGGGGGGATCATCGACGACCTGCCCTCCTGCGCCGAACTCGTCGACGGCATCATGGCCGAGGCACACGCCACGCTCGGCGGGCTCCCGGCCGTCATGTGACGACGGGCCACCGGCTTCACCGCACCGCACCGCCCGCCAGTACTCGCGCTCGGCACACGGCCGGAGTGCCCCAGGCGGTGCGCAGCGGGCGGGCCTTACGGATCAACAAGGACAGGTCCGGTTCCTCGGTGTAGCCGACAGCGCCGTGGAGCTGGAGAGCGGTACGGGCCGCCCCGTACGCCGCTTCGCAGGCCGACACCTTCGCCGCGGCCACCTCCCGGCCCGCCGCCGGATCGTCAGCCGCCAGGCCCAGCGCGGCGGCGTGGACCAGCGGCTGGGCGAACTCCAGCGCGATAAGGGTGTCGGCCAGACGGTGCTTCACCGCCTGGAACGAGCCGACGGCCACCCCGAACTGCGTGCGCTGCCGCACGTACTGCACCGTGCGTTCCAGCAGTGCCCGTCCCAGCCCGAGGGCCTGCGCCGCCGTCACCAGCGCCGCCACATCGGCGGCGTACGCGGCGGCCGCTGTCACCGCGGGCCCCTGCGCGAACACGACTCCGCCGAGCGGACGGGCCTGCCTGCGCGCCGGATCGGCCGACGGTTGCACCGGGCCGTGCGACTCCGCGAGCCGTACGGTGTCGCCGTCCACGACGAACACGGCGTCCGCGGCGTCGGCGTCCAGTGCGTACGGGCTGCCCCACGGAGACAGGACGCACAGGGACACCACGGCCTTGCCCGACGCGAGCTGCGGCAGCCAGACGTGGGCGGCGTCGCCCCCGAGCCGTCCCAGCAGGGCACCGGCGGCGGCCGTCTCGGCCAGCGGCCCGGGCACGGCATGACGGCCCAGCTCACCGAAGGCGACGGCCAGTTCGATGGGCAACAGCCCCACACCCTCGTGCTCCTCCGGAACGGCGAGGGCGAAGACGCCGGCCTCCGCGAGCCTGCCCCACAGGGCACGTCCGGGTCCTTGGTCGCCGGACGCCCAGGACCGTACGACGCCCGGGATGCCGGCCGATCCCAGCATGCCGTCCAGCGTGCGGGCGAATTCCCGCTGCTCGTCGTCGAGAAGGAAACGCATCACCGGCGTCCCTTCGGCAGGCCGAGCAGCCGCTCGGCGATGATGTCGCGCTGGATCTCGTTGGTGCCGGCGTAGATCGGTCCGGCCAGCGAGAAGGTGTAGCCATCGGCCCAACTGCCGTGCGCGGGCGCCTCGGTGGCCTCGTCGGACAGCTCGCCGCAGGGGCCGAGCAGATCGAGGGCGGTCTCGTGCAGGGCGATGTCCAGCTCGGACCAGAAGACCTTGTTGAGGCTGGACTCGGCACCGATCGCTCCACCCGCGGCGATGCGCGAGGCATGCGCGTAGGTGAATAGTTGGTAGGCCCGCGCGCCGATCACCACGTCGGCGACCCGATCGCCCAGTGCGGTGTGACTGGAGCCGGGGCTCGCGGTGGAGTGCCACAGCGAGGCGAGCCGGGCGGCCGCGGCGGTGAAACGCCCGGGGCTGCGCAGGGTCAGCCCGCGCTCGTTGCCGCTGGTGCTCATGGCAACCAGCCAGCCCTGCCCCGGCTCGCCGATGACGTCCTCGTCCGGCACGAAGACGTCGTCGAGGAACACCTCAGCGAAGGCGGGCTTGCCGTCAAGCCGCCCGATGGGCCGCACGGTCACCCCGTCCGCGTCCAACGGGAACATCAGGTACGTGAGGCCCCGGTGCGGCCGGTCCGCGTCCGGGTCGCTGCGGAACAGCCCGAACGCGCGGTCGGCGAAGGCCGCCCGGGACGACCACGTCTTCTGCCCGCCGATGCGCCAGCCGCCCTCCGTCCGTACGGCGACCGACCGCAGCGAGGCCAGGTCGGACCCCGCCTCCGGCTCGGACCAGGCCTGCGCCCAGATCACCTCACCGCTCGCCATGGACGGCAGGACGCGCGCCCTCTGCTCGTCGGTCCCGTACGCGAAGAGCGTGGGGGCGAGCAGGTTGATGCCGTTCTGCGAGACCCGGCCGGGCGCGCCGGCCCGGTAGTACTCCTCCTCGAAGATCAGCCACTCCAGCAGGGAGGAACCCCGGCCGCCGAACCGTTCGGGCCAGGAGACGACCGACCAGCGGTCGGCGAACAGGGTGCCCTCCCACTCCCGGTGGGCGGCGAACCCCTCGGCGGTCTCCAGCGACGGCAGCGGCACGCTCGGCACACGGGCGGCGAGCCAGTCCCGTACCTCGGCGCGGAAGGCGTCCTCGGCGGCGGTGAAGTCGAGGTCCATCAGCGGCGGGCCTCCTTCATCGCGCGCACGTCCATCCCGCCGAGCGGGTCGTCGCCGGTCTCGGCGTTGTGGGCATGGGCGAGATGATGCAGCCCGAAGACCGAGTCCAGCCCCGAGTGCAGGCCCTGGAGGTCCTCCGCCTGATTGACGGCGCGCTTCGTCAGCGCCAGCCCCATCCGAGGCATCGCGGCGATCCGCTCCGCCAACTCCAGGGAACGCTCGGTGAGTTCCTCGCGAGGCACGACCCGGTTGATCATGCCCACCTCGTAGGCGCGCCGCGCGCTCATCCGGTCACCGGTGAAGAGGAACTCCTTGGCGATCCGCGGCGGCATCACCCACGGGTGGGCGAAGTACTCGACCCCCGGGATGCCCATGCGCACCACCGGGTCGGCGAAGAAGGCGTCCTCGGAGGCGACGATCAGGTCGCAGACCCAGGCGAGCATCAGCCCGCCGGCCACGCAGGCGCCCTGGACCGAGGCGATGACCGGCTTGGGCAGCTCGCGCCAGCGCCGGCACATGCCCAGATACACCTCGGACTCGCGGGCGAAGCGGCTCTCGGCGCCCGACGTGCGCGCGTGGTCCCACCAGAGTCCGGCCTTGCGGTCGAACGGCAGGTGCGCGTCCCGCTCAGGGGTGCCGATGTCGTGGCCGGCGGAGAAGTGCTTCCCCGCTCCGGCGAGGATCACGACCTTCACCTCGTCGTCGTCCGCCGCACGGTAGAAGGACCGGTCCAGGGCGTAGGTCATCGCGGAGTTCTGGGCGTTGCGGTACTCGGGCCGGTCCATCGTCACCAGGGCGACGGCGCCGCGACGCTCGTAGCGGACGGGTTCGGGGGGTGCAGTGCGGGCGGCGGACATCCGCAACCTCCTTCCCTAACAAGTGTTTGGTAGGTTAACGTACGGCTCGTCAGCCGTCGAGAGCCGCCGGGAGCCGCGCATGAGCACCGCGGAGGAGGACCACGCCGCTGTCCGTACCTGCCCGCGCTCCCACCCCACCGGCGATGTCGTGGCCCAGCGCGGCTGCGGCGAACCGGTGCCGGGAGAACGTGGCGCCGGCCGGCGGTGGTGCGGTCCCCGGACACACCTCCCCTGGAAACGGCACATGCCCGCAGCCGGACGGCCCTGCGCCGGCCGTTCCCCTTCTCCCGCTCGGACCCGACCTGCACCGGCTCCCACCAGATCCGGCGGAACTTCACCGCCGAGTGCGCCCTCGGCCTGCCGAAGGAGGTACGCCCATGACATCGGCCCCACCGCCGTACCTGCCCGGCCATCAGCTGCTCGCCGACCGCTCCGCCGTCGTCACGGCCGCCGCCGGTGCGGGGATCGGCGGCGCCACCGCCCGGCGGCTGCTGGAGGAAGGCGCACGGGTCGTGGTCTCCGATGCCCACGCCCGCCGTCTGAAGGAGTCCGCGGCGGAGCTGGCCGCCGAGTTCGGCACGGACCGCGTCACCGCACTGCCCTGCGACGTCACCGACGACGACCAGGTCACCGCGCTGTTCGCGCACGCCGAAGAGCACCACGGGCGCCTGGACATCGTGGTCAACAACGCGGGCCTCGGCGGCACCGCCGACCTCGTCGACATGACCGACGAACAGTGGAACAAGGTCCTCGACGTCACGCTCAACGGCACCTTCCGCTGCACCCGCGCGGCACTGCGCCGCATGAAGGCCGCGGACGCCGGCGGCGTCGTCGTCAACAACGCCTCGGTGATCGGCTGGCGCGCACAGCGGGGACAGGCCCACTACGCCGCCGCGAAGGCCGGCGTCATGGCCCTCACCCGGTGCGCCGCGGTGGAGGCCGCCGCCTACGGAGTGCGGGTGAACGCCGTCTCCCCGAGCCTGGCCATGCACCCGCACCTCGCCAAGGTCACCACCCCGGAGCTGCTGGAGGAACTGACCGGCCGGGAGGCCTTCGGGCGCTGTGCCGAGCCGTGGGAGGTGGCCAACGTGATCGTGTTCCTGGCCAGCGGCTACTCGTCGTACCTGACCGGCGAGGTCCTGTCGGTCAGCAGCCAGCACCCGTGAGGCGAGAATGGTCCCGTGCCGAAAAGCAGCAACAGCGCCCACAAGAAGAACACCGTGAGCCCGCCCGAGCGGCGTGAGGAACTCCTGGCCATCGCGGCCCAGGTGTTCGCCGCGCAGGGCTACAACGCCACGACCGTCCGGAAGATCGCGGACGCGGCGGGGATGCTGGCGGGCAGCCTGTACTACCACTTCGACTCCAAGGAGTCGATGCTGGACGAGATCCTCTCCGGCTTCCTGGACGAGCTCTGGGCCCGGTACGACGCCGTGCTCGGTGCCGGGCTCGGCCCCAGGGAGACGCTGGAGGCCCTCGTGACCGAGTCCTTCCGGGAGATCGACCGGCACCTCGACGCGGTCGCCATCTACCAGAAGGAGTCCAGACACCTCGGGACCCGGCCGCACTTCGCCTACCTCGTCGAGTCGCAGCAGAAGTTCGAGAAGGCGTGGCTGGGCACGCTGGAGCGGGGAGTGGCCGCCAAGGTCTTCCGCGCCGACCTGGACGTACGGCTCACCTACCGCTTCGTGCGCGACACGGTCTGGGTCGCCGCGTCCTGGTACCGGCCGGGCGGGCGGCACAGTCCCGAGGAGATCGCCCGTCAGTACCTGTCGATGGTGCTGGAAGGCATCGCACTGCACGACTCATAGACAGTCCCGCCCACCGCGGACACCCGCGGACCCGGAGGAGGAGACGCCATGGCCGAGGCCTACATCGTCGAAGCAGTGCGCACCCCGGTCGGCCGACGGGGAGGCGGACTGTCCGCCGTCCACCCGGCCGACCTCGGCGCACACGTGCTGACCGCGCTGATGGAACGCTCCGGCGCCGACCCGGCCGCCGTCGAGGACGTGGTGTTCGGCTGCCTCGACACCGTCGGCCCGCAGGCCGGTGACATAGCGCGCACCTGCTGGCTGGCCGCCGGGCTGCCGGAGGAGGTGCCCGGCGTGACCGTCGACCGCCAGTGCGGCTCCTCGCAGCAGGCTCTGCACTTCGCCGCCCAGGGCGTCCTGTCCGGCACCCAGGACCTGGTCGTGGCCGGCGGCGTGCAGAACATGTCGCAGATCCCCATCGCCTTCGCCACCCGCCAAGCCGCCGAACCCCTGGGCCTGACCGAGGGCCCGTTCGCCGGCTCCGAGGGCTGGCGGGCCCGCTACGGCGACCGGCCGGTCAACCAGTTCCTGGGCGCCGAGGAGATCGCCCGCAGGTGGGACATCACCCGGGAGGCCATGGAGGAGTTCGCGTTCCGCTCCCACCGGCGGGCGATCCGGGCCATCGACGAGGGCCGCTTCGACCGGGAGACGGTCGCGTACGGCGCCGTGACCCACGACGAGGGCCCGCGCCGCGACACCAGCCGGGAGAAGATGGCCGGACTGCAACCCCTGGTGGAGGGCGGCCGGCTCACCGCCGCCCTTTCCTCGCAGATCTCCGACGGCGCATCGGCCATGCTCCTGGCGTCCGAGCGGGCCGTGCAGGAGCACGGTCTGACCCCCAGGGCCCGCATCCACCACCTATCGGTGCGCGGCGAGGACCCGATCCGCATGCTGACCGCCCCGATCCCGGCCACCGCGTACGCCCTGAAGAAGTCCGGGATGACGCTCGACGAGATCGACCTGGTCGAGATCAACGAGGCCTTCGCACCGGTGGTCCTGGCCTGGCTGAAGGAGACCGGCGCCGACCCCGAGAAGGTCAACGTCAACGGCGGGGCCATAGCCCTCGGCCACCCGCTCGGAGCCACCGGCACCCGGTTGATGACCACACTCCTGCACGAACTGGAACGCACCGGTGGCCGCTACGGCCTGCAGACGATGTGCGAGGGCGGCGGCCAGGCCAACGTGACCATCGTCGAACGCCTCTGACAAGGTCACCGACTCGGCAGCGGATTCCGGACGCTGACGCGTGATGCCTCCCTTCGGTTGGGCTGGCGATCAGTCGGTCAGAGGGTGGTGTGTTCCCATTCCAAGGGATTGGCGTGGATCTGCTGCAGAAGCCGGGCGAAGAGGGTGCCGTCCAGAAGGACCTCGCCCAGTACCTGATGCGCCGCGACGGTTGCCAGGACGCGGAGCGGGTCGGTGGGGGCGGTGACCTGGGTGCGGACGTGAAGGCCACCGACCCGCTCGGGCGGCGCTGGGTGATCCAGTGCAAGCACCGTCGTAACGGCGCCCGCGGCTCGGCCGTGAGCACACCGGATCTGCAGGCCCTCAACGGCACGGCCCGGCGAGCGGGACCAGCGGAGCTAGCGACGTGGGAGGCCGGTCACCCTGGCTCCATCGGCGATCGCCGGCGGGCACGATGGGTGAACGGTTGAGCGCGGTCCTGAGGGGCGACCGGACGCTGCCCCTCGCCATACCTACGGCCGGCTAGCGGGCATCTACTCGGGTGACCGTGTCGCCGACGCGCACCACACCGGGTTCCACGACATCCAGGTAGATGCCCACACAGGAGAGCCGGCCCAGGTCGAGGACGGGAATGCGGTGCTCGCCGGCGACTGTGTGCATGATGCGGGGGTCGGGTGGGAGGTCGTCCTGGCCGAGGGTGGGGACCACGCACCGGGGTGTGGGCACCATGGCACGCAGCAGGGCCTCGCCGACGCGCAGCTGCGTACCGATCCAGGCGTCCTCGGCGAAGCTCGGCTCGCCCGGGATGTCGATGACGATGTTGGGGCGGAAGCGGCGGGGGTCGAAGTCCCCGACCGGGTAGGCCGAGCGCAGGCGGGCCAGCGTCGCGGTGGTGACGAGGTGGAGGCTGCCGAAGTCGAAGAACGTTCCCGGTGCCGCCCTGCCGGAGGTGATGGTCGCACCGGTGGTGTCGGTGGAGGCCGTGGAGCGCAGACTGTCGGGGATCCCTCCGCGGTAGCCGGGCACGGCGCGCTCCAGCCGGCCGCCGTGTTCGGGCGGGGTGTGCGACAGCATGACGCGGCGGCCCAGCAGTGCGGACAGCCGCGCGTCCAGGTCAGGGCTGCCGGCGTTCAGCTCGGTTCCGTCCGGCAGTTGCACCGTGATGGTCCGGCCGATGCCCAGTCTGCTGCGGCAGGTGAGCAACGGGCCCCACTTGCGCGGGTGTTTGGCGCTGCCGACCATGCCCCCCTCGTCGAGGACTGCTGCCATCCGGTCTCCGTGCAGGCCGCGTTCGGTGATCACCGCGTCGGTCAGTGTCTCTCCCACCATGGACTTCACCGGGTATCGATGCAGGGCCGTTACGGTACCCACGGGCTGTTTTCGTTCCTCTCGTCCTGCTGGTGATGGTTTCAGGGCTGTGCCACGGTCACGGGGTCGCCTGCGGTGATGGTGCCTGGTGCGGTCACGGTGCCCAGTGCGTCCAGACGCATGGCGTGTGTCCGGGCGATGGTCTTCAGCACGAACGGGGAGTGCGGCAGGCCCGGCTGGGATTCGTTGACCATGACGCAACGCTCGCTGGAGCGCACGAATGTGACACACACGGCGGTGCCGATACGGACGGTGGAGCCGAGCCACTGGTCCTCTACGAACGCGGGCGTGCCGGGTGGTGTGCGGATGAGGAGGTTGGGCCGGAAGCGGCGCTCGTCGACCGGGGTACCCGCCAGGGTAATGCGTAGCCAGTCGAGGGTGGCGGTGCTCAGCACACTCAGCGCAAGCTGGTCGAAGTGTGAAACGGCCCCCTCACGGGCCACTTCGACGTCCTGGCGTTGCAGGTAGTGGCGCAGGTAGGCGGTGGCATCGGCCACCGGGACCCCGGCCGGATCGAGCAGCTCGGGTTCGGTCAGGAGGTCGGCCTGCGGGTAGCGCGAGCGCAGCCGCAGCAGGCCGGGCATCCTTCGGAACCGGCGGGTGTTCTTGCCCGAGCCGAACCTGCCCTCGGCGTCCCGCACGGCATACAGCCGGTCACCCGCCAGGCCCCGCTCGTCCACGTCGGCCGAGGCCAGCCGTTCTCCTCCCGTGGACTTGATCGGATATCGCCAGATCCGCTCGACGGTGCCCAGCCTCATCTCCACCCCCCGGCCGGCCTACGGCCGGCGCTCTGCTCCCTGCCCCTCAGTGGACTTGCGTGACCCACACCCACCCCGGAACCGAGTCGAACGGCGCCACGCACACACCGCAGTGCCAGGCGCGCCTCCAGCCCTTGATGTGCTGTAAGGCTGGTTGACGAGCTGTCAATGTGCCCCGCGGTATGTCACCGAGGAGGTGAGACACCGGCAGGGCACAGGAACGCTGGTCGATCCATTCCGGCCTGACGGGACGGACGCGTTCGCCAGGTTCGCGCGTTCGGCATGGCGAGCGGGATCATGGCCGGGATCGGTATGAGTACCAGTCCTGAAGAACACGATCGAGTGCCGCCCGGCCTGCGGGCCCCCAGTTCGGCTTGCCGCCGGGAAGGCCCCGGTCTCCGTTCTGCCCCATGAGCATCAGGAAGAGGCTCTTCATGGCGGCCAGCCCGCGGGCGCGCCGGATCGCAGCCTCGTCTGCATTCCCGTACGTGTCGAAGAACCGTGAAGCGGTGCCCGAGGGGAGCAGGACCCATGCGGCCGCGAGGTCCCATGCCGGATCGCCGGCGAACAGGGCACCGAAGTCGACGATGCCCGAGAGCGTTCCGCCCGAGACGACGACGTTCGCGGGATGAAGGTCGCCGTGCACCCAGAGCGGCGGGCCCTCCCATGCGGGCGCCGCAACAGCGTCGTCCCAAACGGCCCGGACATCGTCGGCGAGGTCTTCGGGAACGACGCAGTGGAAGAAGTGGTCGAAGCCGTCCGTGCACTTCTCGGGGTGAGCGCCGAAGTCCGAGCTGACCGGCGCCTCGGCGGGTGCCTCCACGTGAAGTGCCCGGAGAAAGCCCGCCAGTGTGTCGGCCGCGTGGGCGCCGCGGCTGATCGAGCCGTGGTCCAGCGGCTCGCCGGGAACCCACGTCATCACGGTCCAGTGCTTGGGGAAGCGCTCGGACGGTTCACCCAACCGCACCGGGGTCGGCACCGGGAGCGGCAGGCGCGGGGCAAGCACCGGTAGCCACCGCCGTTCCTTGAGCTGGAGTTCCGGGGTGGGGTCCATGCGCTGCATACGCACGGCCAACTCGTCCCCGAGGCGCCACATTTGGTTGCCCCAACCGCCCGCCACCTCGCGGATGGCCAGCCCTGCAAGGTCTGGGTGTTGCTCCCGCAGCAGGTCACGGACCAGGTCTGCGGTGATCTCGATCTTGGAGGTGGTCATGCGAACCCACAGTATCGGGGCGGACGAGCAACTCTCGCTCCCCGGAAATCAGGCCACTTGATCTTCCCTGCGCGTGCGGTAGCCGCTGTTGGCCGCGACCGGGCTGTCCCAGTCACAGCACGCCCGCCACATCGGGCCCATGACGCTGAGGTCGCCAGGCCGACGCCCATCGCCGCTCCTTGGAGGACCGGAAGCTCCAGGCTCCTCGGACGGCCGACCCGGCCGGCCCCGCCAGTCGACAGCACCGGCAACCGGAGCCGCCCGGTCAAGGGGAGCCAACATGTCTCGAGGCAAACCCGAACTGCCGCCCTGAACGGAAGCTTCCCGAATCGACAGGACAGCCGCGAGCGGGCTGCGCGATCATAGGCCGATGACCACGAGACCGGACCATCTCAGTCTGAGCATCATGTGCCCGCCCCCCGACGAGGGCGTCTTGGAGGTCCGCCCGATCGTCAATGGCCGGGATCTTCTGGCCGAGGTGGTCTCCGGTGGTGTGGGCGGCTCTCGTTACCTGGGCGTGGGCCCCAGGAATCTGCTGGCCCAGGACGGGCTGTTGCATGCCACGGCGATGCCCCATGAGGTTCGTCTCGCCTGGTCCGGGTGCGGCGTGGAGGAGTGCTGTGGCGCGCTGTACATGACGGTCACGCGTGACGGAGACGAAGTTGTCTGGGCCGGGTGGCGCGACCTGGCCAATCAGGACCTCGACCTGCCGGAGCTTCGGTTCATCGCCGGTCAGTACGAGGCCGAGGTCCTGCGAGCCGAAGAAGACCGCAGTTGGGAGTGGCCGGCAGGAGCGGTTGCGCGGCTGCTCGAGGCAGGGCTGAGACGGCGTGGGGACTGGCTCGTCAGGTGGGACTGCGAGTTGGAAGGTGTCTGGGCCTCCCGCAAGGAACCCGACCGAATCCACGTCGTCCTGGGGCACCCCCGTGCCGGGGCCGATGCAGGTCTGCCCTGGCTGCAGTTCGGGATGACGCTCCTAATCTCCGCGGACGCCCCCTCGGTCCAAGCCGAGCGCCTTGAAGCGCGGTTGACGGCGGGCGACCCCCGTGCCACCGCCGAGGTCTGGGGAGGCTCGCACGATGCCGAGCAACTGGGCTACCCATGGCCGCCGGTCGTCCCGCTGTCCATGTGAACGGCAGAGAGAGGCGGGGTGGGGCCTCCCCGTGCCATTGGCATCCACTCGCAACCGCCGCCTCTCGATACGCAGGACACGGGCGTTCACCAAGTGCCCCTTCCCTGCGGTTCAGCAGCAGGGTCTGGTAGCCGCGCTCCAGGGGGCTGTCACCCAGTTGTTCGGGACCGCCCACCGAGGCCAGTTCGTCCGGAGGGCCCTGGAAGACCAGCCGGCCCTCGGCGAAGAGCACCACGTCGGTGCAGGGGACGGCGACGTCCTTCACCGGCCGCACTCACGGCGGACGTCATGTGGTGTCCCCTTCCCAAGTTCCTTGCGAAGGTCATTCATGAGCTTCCAGCACGGTGTACGCGCCTTCGCGGGCGATCACGACACCGATCCCGATCGCGAGGATCACCCCCCCACGCGGGCAAACCGCCCGTCTGCAGAGCGAAGGTCGTACGGCTGGTGGCCACGGTCGGCGCCACGAAGCCGGCGGCCCAGACAGAGGCCAGCACGACGGCTGCGCGGGTCACACCGATGACACCGCCGAGCGCCAGGGTCGTCGAGGTGAAGGCCATACAGGGCAACAGCCACTGGGCCACCATCACCCCCGTCGCCCAACCGCCCACCAGCAGCCCGCCGCGCGTCAGACCGCCACCGCAGGGGCTTCGGCCGGCTCGGTGAGGATCGACGAGCGGCGCCTACGGTCTCGGCCTGCAACGCCTGTTCCTGGATGGCCTGTCGCAGGATCAGAGAACAGCACCGAACAGCATGCGTGCAGTCCACCTGCGCGGTAACCGTCGCAGGCCGGGTCGGCCACGAGCCGTCACGCACCCCAACCCCATGTCCCTCTGACAGACAGTCATTCCCGCGCGCTCATCGTGCCGGGAGCCCCAAGCCTCGGCTCTGCCGGCCGTTGCGGACCATGTACGGGATCTTGAGACCACGAACAACCCATGGAAGGCTCATGCCACATGATCGATGAATTCGCAAAGGACAACCTGCACGGGAGGCTGCGGCGGGACCGCAAGGCGCTGCTCTGGAAGCTCGACGGCCTGTCCGAGTACGACGCCCGCCGGCCTTTGACAGCGACCGGGACCAACCTCCTCGGGCTGATCAAGCACGTGGCCGGCGTCGAGGCCAGGTACTTCGGAGAGGTCTTCGACCGTCCTTCCCCGGAGCTGCTGCCCCGGTGGCAGGACCACGACGGCAGCGATATGTGGGCGACGGAGGACGAGACCCGCGATCAGATCATCGGGTTCTACCGGCGCACGTGGGAACACGCGGACGCGACGATCGACGAGCTTCTCCTGGACGCCCCCGGCCACGTGCCGTGGTGGCCGGATCCTCGTCCCAACACGAACCTGTTCGCCGTCATGGTCCATGTCCTCGGAGAGACCAACCGGCATGCCGGACACGCCGACATCCTGCGAGAAGGCCTCGACGGCCGGACCGGGATGCGCCCCGAACACGAGGAGCGGATCGACGAGGAAGCCCGTGCGGCGCACTGTGCGAAGATCGAGCAGGCCGCCAGGTCGGCCCCATCAGCCGAGGCTTAGTCGCACATACCAGGCAGCCTGACATCAGCTCACCTACCAGCGCTTGCGATGTCCGAACACCCGGCCACCTGATAGGCCCCCCGCCACCCGATGTGGGCGTTCATTCCTTGCCTTCGTCGAGCAACGCAACAGAGTCGAGACAGAACCGGGCCCATCCCGGGGCCGCGCCGAGCGCCCAGCCGGGCCGCATGTCGGGCTGGTGGACCCGGGTGCTGAGCATGGGTTCGGGCAGGTTCCACGGGGTATTAGCGGGTCAGGCAGCGCTCTTCTTCTTGCGGCGGCCTCCTGCACGGCTGAGAGCGTCGATGAGCTCTTGCCGGCTCATCTTCGACCGGCCGGGCAGGTCCTGCCCGGTGGCCCGCTCGTACAGCTCTGCCTTGCTCAGCTGCCGCAGCTCGTCCTTGCCCGCCGCCCGCTCGCGCCCGGACGCGGACGAGGCACGGGCGGCCTGCGGCTGCTCCTTCCGGGCGGCGGCCTTCTCCGACGCTCCGGCGGCAGGCTTTCGTGCCGTCTTCCGTGCCGTCTTCCGTGCCGTTTTCTGTGCCGAGTCTGGCCGCTTCCTCTCGCCCCCGCGCGCTTGGTCGATGCTGCCCTGGAGTGCCTGCATCAGGTCGACGACGTTGGTCGCCGCCGGCGCCTCTTCAGCCGCAGCGACCTCCTGACCCTCGGCCTTTGCCTTGACCAGCTCGCGTACCTTCTCCTGGTAGGTGTCGCGGTAGCGAGAAGGCTCCCAGGGTCCGCTGAGGGAATCGACCAGCTGGAGCGCCATGTCGAGTTCCTTGCCCTTGCCGGCACGGCCGGAGGGCAGTTCGGGCAGCTCCTTGCCCGGGTCACGGACCTCATCGGCCCAGTGCAGGGTTTGCAGCACCAGGACCTTGTCCTCCGCGCGCAGCGCGGTCAGGTACTGCTTGCCGCGCATCACGAACGTCGCGACCCCGACCCGGTTCGACTGCGCGAGCGCCGCCCGCAGGAGCTCGTAGACCTTGGTGTACTCCTTGCCGCGCGGGGCGAGGTAGTAGGTGCGGTCGAAGTAGACCGGTTCGATCTGTTCGAGGTCGACGAAGTCGGTGATGTCGATGGTCTGGGATCGGCCCGGCGCGATCTCGTCCAGCTCGTCCGGCTCCACCAGGACGTACTCGCCCTCGCCCACCTCGTAGCCCTTGACGATGTCGCCGGTGCCGACCTCGTCACCGGTGCGCTCGTTGACTCGGCGGTTGCGGATCCGGTCGGCGGTGCCGCGCTGGAGCTGGTGGAAGTGGACGGTGTGGTCCTCCGTCGCCGAGTACAAGCCGACTGGCACGCTGACCAGCCCGAAGGTGATCACGCCAGTCCAGATCGCGCGTGCCATGAGCGCCCACTCTCATCCCATACCGCCGGCCGGCCAGTCGGGGGCCCGTCGGCGAGAGTGCGTGCCGGGCGTCGTGGGGCCACCCCGAACATGGTCTGTCTCTCATGAGACACCGCCGGCCGGCGGCGCGCACCTTGTGATCGGGCCCGACGCGAGGTGAGACCTGCACGTCCTCACGGGGACGAATCGGCCGGGCGACGGGTTTCACAGAACGTTTCCCTGCCGGCTGATCGCGGTCATGGGGGGAACTGTGCGACGGTGGATGGACGCCGAGACCGGCCGGCCCCCTTCGGGTGCCGGTCTTTTGGGGAAGTCGGGCGTTGCCCCCATCCCGGGCACCCGGCCCCCGCCATCGTCGTCCATCCCCTCCAAGGGGGTGCTTCGCCTTTGGGCTCGCAACCCCTGAAAGGGGGGCGCACCCCGCATGAACATCACCACCACGATCGACGGAACCACCGCACGCATCTCCCCGAGCGGAGAGCTCGACTTCGACACCCTGCCCCCGCTTCGCGCCACCGTCGACGCCCTGCCGCCGCACGTGACCGACCTCCAGTGGGACCTGGGCGGTACGGTGTTCATGGACGTCACCGGCCTCAACTTCCTCTTCGCCCCGGGGCCGCACGACAGCGCGCCGGGCCGCCGTACGACCGTCACAGGACTGAACCGCCAGCCGCTCTGGCTGCTGCTCCTCGCTTCCGAGGTGCGTCCCACCGGCTTCGACCTCTCCCGCCTGATCCCCGACACACCACCGACCGATGTTCGACCCGCAGCCTTCTGAGCGGCGGCGCGGTCGCGAGGTGGCCTCTTGCCGTGACCAGTACCTATGGGCCCGCCGGGTCCGGCGGGCGCCGGGTGGTTACGGAGCTTCGGCCACCTAAGTCAAAGTTCTCGACATTTGTCCATCGCAGGGAGGCGGCGAACACGTCGACCAGGTCGCGGGGCGGTTCGCGGTCGGCGAGGGCGCGGACCTTGGTCCTGATCGCGTCCTGATCGCGTCCTCCTCCGCGAGGACGGGCCCGTACAGGCTCTGGGCGACCGGCCGCCAGAAGGATGTGCCGCGATCGCATCCGCCGCGGGGCAGGTCGTCGCGCAGTCCCTCGTGCAGGACACTGCGGTACAGGGCCCATGCACTGGCGAGGCTTGCTCATGTCACCCTCGGCCTCCGCCCGGAGAGTTCATGATGAGCCGGCATATTTTGACGCTGGCAAGACGCTCGTGACGCTCATTTGAGGAGTGCTCGTCCACGTGACTGCTCCGGCCGATCCCCGGCGGTCGATCGAGGGCGAACCGGCCCTGCGAAAAGGGGCGTTGGCGCCGACAGGGTGCCAACCCACCCCCTACCCGTAGTACTTCAGAGCTACAAGCAGGGATCACTCCCTGGCGGGACGCGGGTCACTGGGCGTGATCCGTAGCTTCGGTGCCGCAAGCACGACAGGCATCAGGCACGGAAGGAACACCGTCCGCCATGGCGCTCCGTACCCGCAGGGGCCGTACCCGCAGGCACCGTCTGCGTCGCGCCCTGCTCGCCGCCCTGGTCGCCGCCTCGGTGGCCGTGCCGGTATCGGGCGCGGCGAGCCCCGCGCACGTCCCGGCGCCCGCACCGACCGTCTCCGGACCGCCGACGGCCGCCACCCCGGCCGCGCTCGCCGAGCGGTACGCCGCGTCGCGCCGCGACATCGGGGCGGCCGGGCGCGTGGCCGCCGCCCACGGCGATCGCAAGCGGGCCGACGCGTTGCGCGTCATGGCGCATCCGGCACGCCAGTTCCTGTCCTTCGACGGCCGCGAGGGAGGCCGGACCGTCGAGGTCGTCGGCGACCTCGCCCGCGCCGAACGGATCGCCGTGGTGGTGCCGGGCGCCGGCGTGCTCGTCGACAACTACTGGCGCTTACTGGGCGGCGCGAAAGCGCTGCACAAGGAGCTGGGCGACCGGTCCGCCGTCGTCGGCTGGCTCGGCTACGAAACACCGTCCACGGTCAGCATGGCGGCGGTGACCTCGGGGCGTGCCGACGGCGCCGCTCGTGAACTCCGCGGGTTCCTCGCAGAGTTGGAGATGCTCAAGCCCGCTGCCCGGACCTCCCTCGTCTGCCACTCCTACGGCAGCGTCGTCTGCGCCCGCGCCGCCTCCACCCCGGGGCTCGCCGATGTCGTCCTGTACGGCAGCCCCGGCACCGGCTACGACAACGCCGCCGCGCTGAAGACCCGGGCCACCGTCTGGACGGGCCGCAGCTCCGGCGACTGGATCGCCGATGTGCCGCACGTGCGGATCCCGCTGCTCGTCACCGAGATCGGGTTCGGGACCGATCCGGTGTCGGAGGAGTTCGGCGCCAAGCGGTTCCCGGCGGGCGACGGCGGGCACAGCGACTATCTGAAGCCAGGCTCCGTGCCGCTGAAGAACATCGCCCGGATCGTCCGCGGACTGGACCTTGAAGACCCGTCCGTGCGCACTTCGGGAGGCCGTCGTGCGTGACTTCGTCCGGCGCGTCGAATCCTCGACTCCTCCCGACCGCGACCGTGCTGTCGACGCCCTGCGCGCCTTCGCCATCGTGGGCGTGGTGCTCGGCCACTGGCTCGTGACCGCCCTGATAGAGGACAGCGGCACCCTGCGGGGCGCCAGTCCGCTCACGTTCATGCCCCACCTCGCCCCCGTCTCCTGGGTGTTCCAGACGCTCGCGGTGTTCTTCCTGGTGGGCGGGGTGGTGGGGGCGAAGGGGTACGCCTCCGCCCGCGCGCGCGGCACGACTTACCGGGAGTGGGTCGGCGCCCGCATGATCAGGCTGTTCCGGCCGGTCGCCGTCGTGCTGGGCGTGTGGGCCGTGGCGGCGGTCGCGATGCTCGCCGCCGGAGTGAACGAGAGGACGGTGCGCGCACTGTTCAAGCTCGTGTGGTCGCCGCTCTGGTTCCTGCTGGTGTTCGCGGCGCTCACGGCGATGACCCCGCTCGTGGCGAAGCTCCATCCGCTCTGGCCGCTCGCCGTCGTGCTGCACATCGACGTGATCCGGTTCGGGCTGGCGGGCCCGGCCTGGCTCTCCTCGGTCAACGTGGTGGCCAGCTGGCTGGTCCCGTACTGCCTCGGCGCGGCCTGGTCCAGGGGCGGTCTGCGCAGCCGCACGACGCGCTGGTCGCTGCTGTTCGGCGGAGCCGTCACCGCCGCCGGGCTGATCCTGTGGGCCGGCTACCCCGCCTCCATGGTCGGCGTGCCCGGGACGGAGATCTCCAACCTCGACCCGCCCAACCTGGCGACGGTCACGTTCGGGATCGCCCAGTGCGGTGCGGCCCTGCTGCTGCTCGGCCCGCTGCGGCGGGTGATGCAGCGGCCCGCCGCCTGGGCCGCGGTGGCGGTGGTGAACCTCTGCGCCTTGACCATCTTCCTCTGGCACCAGACCGCGATGATGATGGTGACCGCGCTCGGCCTCCCGGCGAGCGAGGCGCTGACGGGCCTGCACACGGTGCCGGACGGCGGCGGCTGGGTGCTCGCGAGGCTCGCCTGGCTGCCCGCGTTCGCGGTGGCGCTGGCGGTCTGCGTCGCCGCGTTCCACACCTACGAACGAGGCGGGCCGGCGAAGACACGGCGAAGCGGCCGGATCGTTCGCGGGGGACACCCGGACCCGGCGAAGCTCGCACGGCGTGCCTGAGGAGCATCGCGGCTCCGGCACTCTCCGCCGGACACCCCTGAGGAGACACGACTTGAGGAGACGCGCCCTACTGTGTCCTGCATGACGACATCGGACAGGGCGGAGCGGTTCGTGGCAGGCCTGCGGGCGCTGCCGCGCGCACTGCAGGAGGACCTTTGGACGAGGACCGCCGAGCCGAGGCCCACAGCCGGGGGTTCGCGGTGGCAGCGGGGACTCGCCGTGACGGTGGCGGTGCTGCTGGGTGCCGTCATCATTGCGTCCAACGGCAACAAGTACGCCTGGGCCTACCAACTGCGCGAACTCGGTTACGTGCTCGCTGTGGCCCAGGCGGCGATGCTCGTCGTCGCGTTGTACCGCCCGATCCCCGCCTGGTGGGGGGCGACGATGATTCAGCTGGCCCTTCTGGTGGCGTGGTTCGAGATGGCCGACACCGTCGGCGGCAGAGAGTTCCCCTGGACCGGCTCCGAACTCATCCTCCAGGCATGGGTGCTGTTCCTCGTCGCGCTCCGGGCCCGCCCCAGAACGGCGGTGGAGACGCTGGTGATCGGCGCGGTGCCGTGTCTGGCCTTCGCGTTCGCCACCGGCCACGGCGATCGAGCCCCCCTCGCAGCCGCGGTCCTCGTGATCGCCACGGTCGTCGGCGCCTCGCTGCGCGGCCGCCAGGTGGCCCGTACCCAACTGGTCGAGCTGGAGGAACTCACCGCCGAGGAGCGGGCCCGGCGCACGCTCCTGGAGGAGCGCAACCGGATCGCCCGAGAGCTGCACGACGTGGTCGCCCACCATATGTCGGTCATCTCCATCCAGGCGCAGGTCGCCCCGCACCTGGTCGAGAACCCGTCCGACGAGCTGAAGGAGAACCTGGCGAGCATCCGGGAGAACGCCAAGGAGGCGCTGACCGAACTGCGTCAGGTGCTCGGCGTCCTTCGCTCCGAGCACGCCGTGTTGGAGAACGAGCGGCACGCCCCGCAACCCACCCTCGACCGGCTGGACGAGCTCGTCGGCAATGTGCGCGGCGCCGGGCTCACCGTCACCACGCACACCACGGGCGAGCGGGCCCGCCTGTCCTCGGGCGTCGAGTTGTCGGCGTTCCGTATCATCCAGGAGGCACTGAGCAACGCGATGCGGCACGCGCCGGGAGCGGAGGTACGCGTGGAGATCGACCACCGGCCGACGGCCGTCACGATCAGGGTCGCCAACACCGCACCGGACCGGCCCACTCCGCCCTCGCCGGGCGCCGGCCACGGTCTGCTGGGCATGCGCGAACGCACCGCGATGCTGGGCGGCACGCTCGCTTTCGGCGCCACCCCCGACGGGGGGTACGAAGTGATCGCTGAGTTGCCCGCCAAGCTCCCCGCTCAGCAGGCCGACCTTGTGGAGGACACCGCATGACCACCATCCGCGTGCTGATCGCCGACGACCAGATGATGGTCCGCCAGGGATTCACGGTGTTGCTCAACGCCGAACCCGACATCGAAGTCGTCGGCCAGGCCGTGGACGGTAACGACGCGGTGGCCAAGGTCGGCGAACTCGCCCCCGACGTCGTCCTGATGGACATCCGGATGCCCGGGCTCGGCGGCATCGAGGCGACGCGCCGCATCACGGCGCCACCGGAGGCCACCACCAAGGTCCTCGTCCTGACCACCTTCGACCTCGACGAGTACGTGTACG